>CAJQQW010000001.1 GCA_905480565.1 uncultured Halioglobus sp.
CGAAGAACCTGAAGAACAGGGTGGGTAGCTATTTTCGTGCCAGAGGGCTCACCGATCGCACAGTGTTGCTAGTCAGTAAAATCCGCGATATTCAGGTTACCGTGACCAGTACAGAAGTGGATGCACTGTTGCTGGAGCACAACCTCATCAAGTCTCATCAACCCCCTTACAATATTCTTCTGCGTGATGACAAATCCTTTCCCTATATCTTTGTTTCAACCGAGGATAAGTTTCCGCGCCTGTCGCTTCATCGCGGATCGAAGCGGCGTAAAGGCGCTTACTTCGGCCCCTATCCCAGTGCCGGCGCGGTGCGGGAATCTCTGCACTTGATGCAGAAAGTGTTCAAGGTTCGCCAGTGTGAGGACTCCTATTTTAGTAATCGTTCACGACCCTGTTTGCAGTATCAGATAAATCGCTGCAGTGGCCCCTGTGTGGGTCTTGTCAGCGAGGACGACTATGGCCAACAGGTAGAAAACACCAGCCTGTTCTTGCGCGGAAAATCCCAGGAACTGATGGTTCGCCTGGCCGACGACATGGAGCGTGCGGCTGAAGCGCTCTGCTTCGAAGACGCCGCCGTTTATCGGGATCAAATAGGCCAGTTACAGCAAGTGCAGGCCAGCCAGGGTATTGAAGGTGTGAGTGGCGATCTGGATATCCTCGCTGCTGCGACCTCCCATGGAAGAGCCTGTGTGCAGGTGTTGTTTGTGAGAAACGCCCGTGTTCTTGGTAGCCGCAGCTATTACCCGCCCCTCAAGTTAGAGGAAAGTGTCGCTGAGGTTCTTGCGGCCTTTTTGCCGCAGTTTTACCTCGACGGCACGCGTGACGTTCCCGGTGAAATCGTTGTCAACGCGGTGCTGGATACAGGCGAAGTACTGGAGCAAGCCCTCTCTGTCGCGGCCGACAGGCGCGTGCGTATTCGACACCGTGTTCGTGAGTCAAGAGGACAGTGGCTGAAGCTGGCGGTACAGACGGCCGAAACCAATCTCAGGGCGCACCTGGCAGACCGGCAGACTATTTTGGGTCGTTATCAGGCGCTGCAGGAGTTGCTGGCGCTGCCGGAGCGGCCTGAGCGCTTGGAATGTTTTGACATCAGTCACAGCTCTGGAGAGGCGACTGTCGCATCCTGTGTGGTCTTTGACCAGCATGGGCCGCGAAAGTCTGATTACCGCAGGTTTAACATCGAGGGTGTGACCCCGGGAGATGACTACGCAGCGATGAAACAGGCGTTGCACAGACGTTATAAGCGGCTGAAGGCATCCGAGGCGGCCTTGCCTGATGTGCTTTTTATCGACGGAGGCAAGGGGCAGGTATCACAGGCGATGGATGTGCTGCAGGAGTTGCAGTTAAGCGGTGTTGATGTGATCGGCGTGGCCAAAGGACCATCGCGCAAAGCCGGGCTTGAGATGCTGGTTAACGGTAATACAGGGGTCGAAAAGCGTTTGCCTGTTGATCATCAGGCCTTGCACCTTATTCAGCAAATCAGGGACGAGGCTCATCGATTTGCTATAACCGGCCACAGGGGGCGTCGGGACAAAGCTCGTTCGCGTTCTTTGCTCGAGGACATACCGGGTGTTGGCGGCCAAAGACGGCGTGAACTGTTGCGCCATTTCGGCAGTGCGCAGGGCGTGCAGAATGCAAACGTGGAGGAGTTGAAAAAAATCTCCGGCATCAGTGACAGGCTGGCGCAACAGATTTATGACTATTTACACAGTTCGCAATAGTGGCGCCTGGGTGCTCTGCGGCGGTCGGGAATTATGGCTCCGGCAAAACTTTTCCGAAGCCCATAATCGATATTGGCGCGCCCTCTCGCGTCCTCGGTAGACCGTTGAACTCCACGATTTCCGCTGCTTGCAGATCGAGGATAGCGTTGTCGAAGGCGCGCCCATCATAGGAGTAGTAGAAAGCGTCCAGGTCGTCGAGCATATCGATATCGCGCAATGTTCCGGTTAAAAGTTCGATATCCAACATGTCAGCCTGTGCCGGTATATATGGCTTTGCTAGCATATCTATAAAGTGCACGTTGCGGTCGAACGGATTGAGGTGGGTAGTGAACCCAAGGCCAAGCGGATCACTGAGTTCGGGAACAGAGCCTGCTGCATCCGGTGGGACAGGGGACATGGTAAGCAGGGGAACGGTAAAGCGCTTTTCGTCAGCGAGCATGCTCGCCGCGTTAGAGGCGACCTTGAGAGAGTCGCCGTGGAATATCGGTTCTGCGTTCAAGCCGGTTGTCGCGCTGCAGTAATAGACGAGGGTCATGAGAAGCGCCGGTCGAACGGCACTTTTCAAAAGTAAATTCTCATCGCACCACGCGTTCATTGCAGACATCGACAGGCTCATCAAGCTAGAATAGCATATCGGCTCATGATATTGCTCCCGAGGGCAGAGCCTCGACCGTTTACCAACGAGAACTTTCTTTTGATCAATATCCCCAACTCATTGACCTTGCTGCGTATTCTGTTGATACCCGTGCTGGTGGCGGTGTTTTATCTGCCATTTGAGAATCATTTATTGTACGCAGCGGGTATTTTTGGCGTTGCGGCACTCACCGATTGGTTTGACGGTTACCTGGCGCGGCGTTTGCAGCAGATGACGGCGCTGGGCGCATTCCTCGACCCGGTCGCCGATAAGCTGATGGTAGCGACTGCGCTGGTTCTTCTGGTTGAGCGGCATGTCTCTGTGCTGTTTACGTTGGCGGCGTGTGTGATTATAGGTCGCGAAATCGTTGTGTCGGCTCTGCGCGAGTGGATGGCTGAGCTAGGGGAGAGAACGTCAGTAGCCGTGTCGTATGTCGGCAAGGTGAAGACGGCCTTTCAGATGATTGCGATCACAGGCCTGCTGGCAGTGGACCCTGGAACTAATGAGAGCTGGATAGTGGCCCTGTTCTTCCTGGTGCTTTACGCCGCGGCGGTACTGACCTTGTGGTCGATGATGATATACCTAAAGGCGGCCTGGATTGTGATGCGGGACCGAGACAACACGTTATAAAACAATTGCTTAAGAGATTTATTTCAGCGTTTTGCTTGACTCTGAAAACCTGCTGACTACAATATGCGGCTCTCACCTACGGGATTGTTCGCGTTGGTAGAGCGCAACCTTGCCAGAGTTGTGGCGGGGCGCGCAGCCTCGACGGTTCCGGCGACCACGGCGGTGTTTAAACGTAGATGTGCGGGAATAGCTCAGTTGGTAGAGCGCAACCTTGCCAAGGTTGAGGTCGCCGGTTCGAACCCGGTTTCCCGCTCCAATCCCCCGATGGCTCGGTGGCAGAGTGGTTATGCAGCGGACTGCAACTCCGTGTACGCCGGTTCGATTCCGACCCGAGCCTCCAATCAAGTCCCAATAGAATATTGCCCTGCGGGGCAAAACAGACTGAATGCCGCGTGGGAGCATTGATTATCACAAACCAGAGCTTTAAACGCGCAGACATCGTGGTGTTCCTGTTGTTCTGACGCTAGGAGCGCCGGCTCAATGAAGGTAGTGCTCCAAAATTCCGCGGCCTGCAAACAGATCCTGTACACCGGTATCATCTGACGCCCCCGCGCGAAGCAGTTCATTTTTCACATGTAGCCGTGCCAGGTTCAGGCGTTTCTGCGAGCGCGCCCGCGTGGTGCCGAAACCATAGTCACATTCGAAATATTTTTCTCCCGCAAGCCCTGCGGCGATGTTGGCTGATGCCGATTGAAAATAGCTGTTTTGCAGGTAGTCCAGCACCACGTTGAGGCTGTCAGGCACGCGGTCGTTCTCTGGCCACAGGCTGGCAGTCAGGGCCGCCTCATCGAAGAACTGATTGGTGTAGCGGAATATCAACTCTTGATGCTGGCCCAGCCAGCTTTTTGGCTCCGGGTCAGTAATGAAGTGTGCCTTACTGGCGCCGGCAAGGGCAAAGTCAGCAAGGCACGGGCGATCACCCAGCAGGAAGCGATGCTGCGAAAGATGTGCGCCAAGAGCATCTAGCATCTTGTGAAAATCACCCTGAACAGCCGTCGCCTGGTCGGGCCCCACACCGTTCACCTCGCAGACGTTCTTACCGAAACCTTCGTACATCATTGGCCCAATCGGGGCGAATTGTTGCAACTCCTCATTTGAAAATGCTACGTCGATGGATCGATCCAGCATCCTGTTGGCGGCAAATCGTGGCCCCACCCAGCTTACATTGTCGGGGTAGCACCAGCGAGAATGCACGCTCACTCGCCCCAGCCAGTGATTGAAAGCGTCCTCAAGGATGAAACAACAGGTCCGCTGAAGCGGCGTCACCGGTATAACGGCCCGTTCACGGAAACGCTCGCTGAGCATAGGCCCAATGGCGATAGTGTCGTGGAGTAGCCATTTATCGGGCGTGAGCAGCAGTGGAATGAAGTGGGTGCCAGCCCTGGCTTCAAGATCGGCTGCTCGTTCTTCTGTTTTGAACAGGTAGTGCCACGGCACTTGCTGGAAGCGCAACTGAGCTTCCAGTTTCCGCGTAAAAAAGCTCATCTCACTGCCAATGAGCTGATAGTCGCCTGCGTACATACTTGCTCCGGTAATTGGATAAGGGCCGTCATGGTTCAGAGGACCACTTGTCGGCGCCTCATTGCGGATAGCTTCACATATTGACATTAACTATGTCAATAGGTTAGCCGACCCAACAACCTGAGTCGAGAGGTGCAAGCGGGAAATATCAGGTCGGTCGTGCTGACGCGTTAGCGAGAAAAAGGCGACTACGGTGCTTTTGCGTTCGCAGTAGCGCCTGTCCAGGGCGCATCGCACAAAGTGGTTTTCACTACGTATTCTTACTCAGGTTGGGTGTGCCATATGTTGATATTATTACGCACGCCGGTTTGGTCTGCACAGGCTTGTTCTTGTCGCTGCATTTAATAGATCTTTTAATCAACCGAGAGCTTTGCGGATGACTAGGTTACGTTCTCATTTTGTGTATGCTTCGGCGCTGACCCGAATCCCGCCGACGAGTTTGCACAGAGGTGAATTTGTTCTTGACGATATCAGAGTGTCTGCTGCGGCGGGCCTCACGAAAAAATTGCACAGGTCTATTTGATGCTGTTTACAAGTCCAGAGCGTAAGCGAGTGATAGTTCGGTTGAGGATGCCTCGTCATATCCGAGACATGTGGGACAAGGAGGATAGGGAAATACCCTTCGACATGCTTGATGATATTCCTTACATGAAGGATGGGGTTTGGGAAGTGCGCGAGGCTTGCGGACTGGCAGAACCCGCGGTCTGGGACGAGTATGTTCTCAGCCATCGTCTGGTCGAGGAAATTCAGGTGCTCCGCTCCGCAAACCGTGATGAAGCAGACTTTTGCGGCTACTTTGGCGCGCTTCCCTACGATTATGCGAAGCTTCCGGAGTGCCAGCGGGATGCGGCTATGAGCGCTCGACTGAAGAAGCTGGAGGCTGCGATCGGAGCAGAGATGCCGCCCGGCCCTGTGCCTGAGGGCCTGTGGAACTCTACTGTGGGCCGATCAGTTGCTGCTGCAGGCGTGATCTGCGCAGTGCTTGGTAGCATTGTATTTCTTTTAGTCTGATTATGATTGCCATTAGCAGGTAAAAGACAGACCGGCCGATTCGGCTTCTGAAAGTCTCAGTTCTTTATCCCAGCCAGAGCGGTATAAAAATACGCCATAGAGCAGTAATATTAAGGGGTACAGTATCAGGGAATAGTAGGAGAGTTATGGCCACTGAATTCACGATAAGCAGTTTTTTTGGGCGTTGGGCTTTTGCGTTACTACTCACTGTAGGCACCTACAACCCTTCCGGTTATTCTTACCTTAACTGGGCTTTGGGCGAAGAGGGCGGTTTGACGCCGCTCATAACGCTGACAGGGGTTGCGCTGCTTATAGCATGGGTGGTGTTCTTGCGTGCAACTCTGCTTGCGCTGGGGTGGCTGGGTATTATGCTCGGCGCGGCGCTTTTTGGTAGTCTTATCTGGTTATTTATTGATCTGGGTTGGCTTAGCTTAAATTCAACAAGCGCCCTCACCTGGGTATTGCTTTTATTGCTTTCTCTTATCCTCGCTGCCGGGATGTCATGGTCGCATATACGTCGCCGTCTGACCGGCCAGTTCGACGTGGATGACATAGACGAATAGGTAATGAGGTAGGAAGAAACGGCAATGCAAGGCAAGGCAAACATTACCCCGCCTTTGCTGCCCACAGAGTCGCTTATGCCGGCTAGACTTGAAGCCGGAGCGAGTGATACGGAGTTATAAAAAGCGAAATCGTTATCGCAGTGCACTTTCAAAAACGCGCGGTGCGAAACGAGATGCTCTGGTTTCGATGTCGTGTATGATACGAGTAAGCGAACAGACTAGCGCAGACGACTGCGCCGATGAAATTGGTTTATGGCAGTTTTACACAACAGAAAGTGTAGTGTGTGTGGAGTCAAAAATCCGCGGCAAGAAATGCACCGGCTCGAGCTGCAGCAAAAAGTAAAGCGCTCCCACATAGAACTTATGCTAAAGAACGCTGCTGCCATGTTGCTTGCCCAGAAGCCGAAGGGCATCAGTCGGCGCTCCTGGCTTTTCGGCCACTATCGGCGCACACAATCAAGAACTGTTAAGCGCTGGCATTGTTTTGAGTGCTATATTCGCCAACTGACCTTGCAGGAGTACCAACTTTTTCGAAATGCGCATCACGACGATCTCGCCAGTGAGAAGGGTCCCGCACAGGCTGAGGCGTCTGTCGCTCGGCTTGATGCTCTTTATTATCGCGAAGCGGACGCAGGCTAATGCATAAGCGGTGGAAAAGTACGTTGGCCTATCTCGCAGCGTTATTGCTGTTGTCAGCTTGTGCGAGCATTGCGCCCCAGTTGGATGCGCCAAAGATTAATATAGAAAATTTTCGGAGCTTGCCTGCGGCGGGTGGCGCTCCACGCTTTGAAATGACCTTAAGAGTGATTAATCCAAACTCGCAAACGCTGGACATCAAGGGCATCAGTTATTCCGTGGAGTTTCTGGGGCGAGAGTTGATCACCGGAGTGGCGAACGATATCCAGCCTATTGAGGGGTACAGTGAAGGGTTGGTGACGCTTGAGGCTGGCTTGCAGTTATTTGAATTGTTACGCTTACTGGCCAGTGCTGGGAGTCAGGGCGATGGGCCCCTCGAGTACCGTTTTCTTGCAAAGATCGACTTCGCTGGTCTTTTGCCCACGCAGCGTATCGAAGAGTCAGGTGAGATCGCATTGTAATATCCGGGGCGTGCTAGTGAGGTGATGCCTCGTCTAGCCCAGAGCTGCTTGAGCAAAAATGGCCAGGATTATAACCGGGCAGACAAACTTGACGTACCAGGGCCAGATTCTCCAGAACAGACCGTGTTCAGCTTCAGGATTGTTTTTAAGTAGTTCTTGCAGCACTCCATCGCGATGCCAGACCCAGCCGGCGTACAGGCAAAAAACAAATCCCAGTAGCGGTTGTCCATACCGCGTTGTGAGAGTAATCACCAGACCGAAAAGGTTACTGAAGTCGAAGATAATCAGGGTGCTCGCTGCTGCAACCGCGCACCCGATCACGAGGGCGGCCCGCCCGCGTTTTACGCCTCGGCTCTCTGTGGCGTAGGCGACAGATACCTCTAGCATGGAAATTGACGATGTCAGGGCGGCAATGCTCATCAGGAAGAAAAACGTAATGGATACGATTACGCCTGCCAGCCTCATTGTCGCAAAGAGCTCCGGTAATACTGTAAATATCAGCGTGTCCTCAGATATCAACGTGCCGTCGGCATTGAAAATGTGTACTCCACTGTGCAGTGCAACATACATGGCGGGCAGAATGAGAAATCCTGCTATCACCGCGATGATAATGTCTACCAGGGTTACGACGCCGCCTAGCAGAGGCAGATTCTCCTCATCGCTAAGATATGACCCGTAGACCAGCATGGTGCCGACGCCAAGCGATAGCGAAAAAAAAGCCGCACCAAGTGCGCGAAGAATCAGGTCGGGTGAAAGGCTGCGTGAAAAATCAGGTAGCAGATAGATTTTTAGTCCTTCAGTAGCGCCTTCCAGAGTCAGCACATAGGCAATGAGTATGAGAAGAGTGAGAATTAGAACCGGCATCAGGCGCGCGGACCATCGCTCGATGCCTCCCCTGACCCCGCCAGTGATTATGAATGCTGTCAGACCGATAAAGAGATAGGTAAACAGCAGATTACGAACGACGCCAAAACTGGTAAGCCATGCGGATAATTCTGCTGCTCCAAATAGGTCCATCAAGGAAGCCAGGCAGAATGCGATCATCCAGCCAGCAACAATCGCATAAAAACTGAGTATCAGGCTCGCGATGCCTAGTCCAGCGATGCCACTTGCTGCGCCAAGGCGAGCGAGGAGCGGGTTGGGTGAAATGGTCCGCAACGCTCTGACGGGGTTCGAGTGGGCATGTCGACCAATAATCAGTTCGGCCATGAGTGCCGGATAGGCCAATGTGAAGGCAAGAACGAGATATACGACGAGGAACGCCGCGCCCCCATTCCCTGCTGCCTGAGTGGGAAACCCCCAAATATTTCCAAGTCCCACCGCGCTGCCAGAGGCTGCCATAATGAAGCCAAACCGGGAACTGAACTCTCCACGAGTTGATGTCATGATGCATGCTCGGATCAATCTCTTTGTGGGGACAGTTTACCATGGAGATAAAATTCAGGGCGCCGTGCTGGCGAGCCCTGATACACTATTTCTGTGCACGCTGCTCAGTGTCTGGTTGCTTTGTGACCAGTAAAATATGCTAATATGCTGCGCCGATTGTGGCGAGGCGCGCTGTTTTTTGTCTCAGCCACAATGAGGTTTTTTTGCGAGTGTGGTGGAATTGGTATACACATCAGACTTAAAATCTGACGGCTTAACGGCTATGCGGGTTCAAGTCCCGCCACTCGCACCATTCTCTTTGCTTAAACTATTCCGCTAGGGAACCAACTCCACTCAAGGTAGTGGCTCTTACGACAAAGGGAGCTTGGTCAGGTTCCCGCGCTAACGGCGTCCTCGGGACGGGGCGGAACCTCCGCTGGCTTTTCGGCAGAAATATCTTCCGCAAGAAACGTGTAGATAGCGGGCAAGACGAACAGCGTGAAGAGAGTTCCAACGGCCATGCCGACGGAAATTACCAAGCCGATTGAATAGCGACTGTTTGCGCCGGCTCCCGTGGCAACCACCAAGGGTAATACTCCAATCACCATTGCCGCAGTTGTCATGAGAACGGGGCGTAAGCGCACACCTGCAGCCGCCAGAATTGCATCATGCTTGTTCAGTCCCTTGTCTCTCTGCAGATCGTTTGCAAATTGTACGATCAGTATTCCGTGCTTGCTGATTAAGCCGATAAGCGTGACCAGACCGACCTCTGTATAAATATTGAGCGTGGCCGCGCCGAAGTATAGGGGCAGCATTGCACCGAAAATAGACAGAGGCACCGTGGTCAAAATGATCAGCGGATCGCGAAAGCTCTCAAACTGAGCCGCGAGCACAAGATAGATAATTATGATTGCGAGAAAGAAGGTGGTAATGAGTGAACTGCCTTCCTGCAGGAACTGTCGCAGTTCGCCAGATGAATCAAGTAAGTAACCGTCAGGCAGTATATCCTTCGCCTGCTCCACCATATAGGTGTGCGCCTCTTGAAGACTAACCCCAGGCATCATTTTGGCCTCAATCGTTGCGCTGTTGAGCTGCTGAAATTGATTATTCTGTGACGGCTTTATCACTGTTGTGGCATCGACCAACGCAGACAATGGAATCATGTCGCCGCTGCTTGCTTTGACATAATAGGTCTTGAGAGCCGCTGTATCGAGACGAGAGTCTCGGCGGACCTCCGTAATGACCTGATAGCTGCGTCCGTTAAGAGAGAAATAGTTGATGAAGCCCTCGCTTAGAAACGTCTGCAGCACGGTGCCTATGTCTTGAGGTGACACGCCAAGAGAGGCCGCTTTATCCCGGTTTATCGCAATTTCGATTTGCGGCCGGTTCATCTTCATGTCGTTTTTTATAAAAATAAATTTACCGCTATCTCTCCCTCTTTCCATCAGTTTTTCGACATAGGGGTACATGGTTTCAAGATCTGCGATAGCTGACTTGATGACCAACTGATAAGGGAGCCCCTGTGGCGTTCCAGGGAGTACCGGCGGTGAAAAAGTGTAGGTCTGCAGCCCCGGAAAGTTAACCACCGCTTGTTGCAGTTCGTGTTGTATCTCCTGAGCGGTCCGAGTGCGGTCATCCCACGGGGTGAGCACGTCGACAAGGAACAGAGTCGAATCGTTTTGGTATCCGTAAACGCTGAAAAATGCGCTTGTTTCGGGAACCTCGCTCACTTTCTGTTCCAGTGGCTTTGCAGTGGCTTGTAAATAGTCTGTGTTAGCGTAGACGGGGCCTGTTGCTTGGAAGAAAATGACCCCCTGGTCTTCTTCAGGAGCAAGTTCCGAAGCGGTATGGGTAAACATATATACCAGTGAAATCAGGATGGTAATGGCCAAAGGCCATACATAAAAGCGATTCGCCAG
>CAJQQW010000002.1 GCA_905480565.1 uncultured Halioglobus sp.
GATGTTGAATTTTACGACACCCTTTTCTTCCGGGTAATTGGCCATCGAGTAAGCACGAATTACATCTTCCTTCACAATCGATTCATGCTTGAAAAATTCGAAGCGCTCCCAGTCTCCCCGGTACTCTTCCTCGATATCAAAGTCGGAAAACTTGACATGGTGCGGCGGACATTCCAACTGCACATAACCCCCCGCGCGGAAGTCAACGCTTTCTCCGTCGGGCAATCGCAGCGTGAGCTCCTTGATGAAGGTAGCAACATTTGGATTGGATTCCACAGTGCATTCCCACTGTTTGACGCCGAACACTTCCTCGGGAACCTGAATTTCCATGTCCTGCTTCACCGCAGTCTGACAGCTGAGCCGCCATCCCTCCTGCGCCTCTCGCTTGCTGAAATGACCCTCTTCGGTGGGCAGCATAGATCCGCCACCATCAGAAATAATACATTTACATTGGGCACAGGTACCACCGCCGCCGCAAGCGGAGGGAAGAAACAATTGGCTTCTGACAGTGTCTGTAGCAATTTTCCACCGGCAGGCACGGTAATCGTCTTTTCTCCGTTAATAAGAATGCTGACATCGCCGCTGCTGACAAGGTAGGATCGTGCCATCAAGATAATTGCCACCAACAAAAGAACCATACCGGTGAACATAGCGACGCCAAATACAATGGTTATATCCATAACAACTCTATCCCGTCTGGGGTCCCTCTAGATATCAATGCCACCAAACGACATAAAGCCCAGTGACATAAGACCGACAATAATAAACGTGATGCCGAGACCCTGCAGACCTTCCGGCACATCCGAATACTTCAATTTTTCGCGAATACCCGCGAGCGCGACAATGGCCAGGGTCCAACCCACACCAGACCCCGCACCAAACACCACGCTTTCAGCAAAACTGTAATCTCGCTCCACCATAAACAGGGACGCGCCCAGAATGGCACAATTCACCGTTATCAAGGGCAGGAATACGCCCAGCGCGTTATAGAGTGCGGGTACAAACTTGTCGAGGAACATTTCCAGTATTTGAACAATCGCCGCTATGACGCCGATGTAGGATAATAAACCGAGAAAGCTGAGATCCATATCTGGCAGCCCGGCCCACGCCAGTGCACCGTCGGACAGTAAATAGTTATATATAAGGTTATTGACCGGTACGGTAATCGTCAGAACCACGATAACGGCAATACCAAGCCCCAGCGCAGCCTGAATTTTCTTGGAGATAGCCAGAAAAGTGCACATGCCTAGAAAAAAAGCTAGCGCCATATTTTCGATGAATATGGCCCGTACAAAAAGACTAAGTAGCGCCTCCATCTACACGCCCTCTCTCACGACGGTGTGTTTAGCCATCTTAAACTCGGGCTCCTCGACTTGCTCTTTACGAAAGCTCCGCAGGCCCCAGATGAACAGACCAATCAGGAAAAAGGCACTGGGCGGGAGCAGCATCAAGCCATTGGGCACATACCAACCCCCGTCAGTCACGAGCGGCAGAATCTCAACACCAAGCAGCTTGCCGGCACCGAGCAGCTCGCGAATGACAGCGACAAAGATCAATACCAGGCTATAACCGAGGCCATTCCCGATACCGTCTATGAAACTGGGCAGCGGCGGATTCTTCATGGCAAAGGCTTCTGCACGGCCCATAACGATACAGTTAGTAATAATCAGGCCAACAAAGACCGACAACTGCTTACTGATACCATAGGCATATGCTTTGAGAAACTCATCCACCACAATCACCAGAGAAGCAATAATTACCATCTGCACGATAATGCGGATGCTTCCCGGGATATAATCTCGAATCAGGGAAACGCCAAGATTTGAGAATGCACACACAAACGTGAGTGCTACACACATAACCAGTGTGACTTGCAGCGAGGACGTCACCGCAAGAGCTGAACAGATACCCAGTATCTGCAGAGCGATAGGGTTATTCTTGAAAATAGGCGAAGACAGCGTTTCTTTAACAGAGTCCACGATCAGGCTTCCCCGGATGTTAGATTATTCAGAAATGGCTCAAAACCGTTTTCGCCAAGCCAGAATTGAACCAGATTGGTCACGCCTCTCGCAGTCAGGGTCGCACCGGCAAGACCATCGATTTCATAGGGAGCGTCAACGTCAGAGGGGTTTACCGTTCCCTTTATCAAGGCGATTGCGACGTCACCCTGGCGGTACACTTTCTTTCCCGGCCAGGACGCTTTCCACTGCGGGTTATCTACCTCACCACCCAGCCCTGGAGTCTCTCCGTGCTCATAAAAACCAAGCCCCGCGACCGTATTGGCGTCAGACTCAAGAGCAATAAATCCGTAAAGTGTCGACCACAGACCGTATCCCCTTATCGGCAAAATAATTTTCTCAATATCGCCCGATGAGTTCTCAACCAAATAAACCGCCGCGTAATGCTCCAGCCGAGAAATCTTGGCAACGTCCTGCTCGGCATCCAGCGGGTCGGACTCGGCCGGATCTTTTGCAGCCCGTCGCTGATCATAATCCTTGGCTGACACGGCATCGGTAAACCTGCCTGTTCTGAGATCAACAATGCGGGTCGTTATCTTTGCGAACTGCTCCTCAACACTGGCACCCTCTTTCCACATGCCGGCAGCTGCAAGGATGTTTCGCTTTTTGTCGATGTCCTTGTTGATCTCCTGCTTCGGCTTCAACACAACAGCGGCCGTCGAGACGATCACTGAACACACCAGGCACAGCGAAAAAGCGACAATCATGGTCTTGCCTATCGTATCGTTACTGGACACGAGCCAACCTCCGCTTGATGTTTGCCTGCACCACAAAGTGGTCTATCAACGGCGCGAATAAGTTGGCAAACAAAATGGCCAACATGATGCCCTCCGGGAAGGCAGGATTAACCACTCTGATCAGCACCGCCATGACGCCAATCAAAAGGCCAAAAAACCACTTACCTGCGTTTGTCATGGATGAGGATACGGGGTCGGTCGCCATGAATACCATGCCGAAGGCAAAACCACCCGTCACCAAGTGCCAGTACCAGGGCATAGCAAAAGCAGGGTTTGATGACTCCACATTGTTAAGCAATGAAGAGAGAATGACCATGCCGAGAAATACACCGGTGATGATGCGCCAGGAGGCCACACGTGTCAGCAGGAGCAAGATGCCACCGATAAAGATCGCCAGGGTAGAGGTTTCACCTATAGATCCTGGCACCGCACCCACAAACGCTTCGGTCCAGGTCCACTGCTCTCTCAGGGCCGCCATACCGTCTGATGCGACCACTGACAGCGCGGTTGCGCCCGTATAACCGTCTACAGCAACCCACACAGCATCACCGGATAGTTGAGCTGGATAGGCAAAATAAAGAAATGCACGGCCCGTCAGCGCAGGGTTGAGGAAGTTCTTACCCGTACCGCCAAATATTTCCTTTCCTATCACTACTCCGAAGCTGATACCAAGGGCAACCTGCCATAACGGAATATCCGGAGGGCAGGTCAGCGCGAACAGAATAGAGGTCACGAAAAAACCCTCGTTAACCTCGTGGCCGCGCTTGGTCGCAAACAGGATCTCCCATGAAATCCCTACAAGAAACGTAACGATGTAAATCGGCAGGAAGAACACCGCGCCGTACCAGAGGCAGTCCCAAATATTA
>CAJQQW010000003.1 GCA_905480565.1 uncultured Halioglobus sp.
CAGTGTACTGATTTGAATACAGCCAACATCATCCCTGTCGCCGACCAGAACGCTATCGTCCTCGACATCTGCCCACCACTCCGGTGGAATCGCCATACTCCACCACTCGGTATCCAGCACATTCATCAATCGATCCTCACAGTCGCGCGGACATTAATAGAGCGTCCTCTCGCCCATCCGCGCACACATAATACTGTTTACGCGAACCGTCTATGCTGAACCCGTTACGCTGATAAAGGCGGCGGGCGGGCTGATTGGACTCACGCACCTCCAACAGGCAGCGAGCCGCACCGACTCGTCGCATCTCCTGCAGGGCGCTACACAACAGAGCCTGCCCCAGGCCTCGCCCCTGGCAATCGGCACGCACGGCGATTTGATGTACGGTCACCTCGTCCAGCACACGGGCGTAAATCACAAAGCCAAGCACTTCACCCGCTTCCTCGATGACCCTGACCACAGATCCGCTCGTCCGCTCATCTGTGCAGGCGACCAATAGACGCTCCTCGCTCCAGGGCGACCGGCTGACCACGGCGTCGATGGCCGCCATAACCGCAGCGTCCTGCTGTGAGCCTGGGCGTGTTGTATAGGTTTCAGCGCGGCCGGTGCCAGAGGGTGCTGTCATATCAGCACTGCGACCATTTCACGCTGGTGTGACCAACGCCAGCAACACCTGCCAGGCGGCGGACTTCAGATCCGGGCGCCGCAGGATATCCGCGCTGCTTTCAATTTTGACAGTCTGGAACCCCAAATCGGGCACCCGCTGCGCACACCCTACCCCCATCATTACAAGGCCACGACAGCCCGGTTTCTCCAGCTTGCGCCTGATAAAACCGGCAACCGCGGCCCGGGCGGATTCCTCACCCTGGTCCAACTGCTGATTACTGTGCATCGGCCAGTCGAACTGCAGCACCTGCGGCTGCGGGACAGCGGACTCAACCGAGCCCTCGGCATGGGCCAGAGCACCTGCCATGGACTTAACCAGTTGCACTTGCTCAGTGGTGAGGGGCATATCCGCCAGTTCCTCCACCCATAGCCAGTTGCCTGCCTCAATAGCGGTGAGGCTGAAGCGCGGCACGTCAACCGAGGTAACCGCCGTTACGCTTGCCCCGCTGTCCGGCCGCGATGACCGGACGGGCGGGCCCGCCTTCAGTCGCGGCACCGGTGGTGCGCTGGATCTGCCCACGGGCTCCGATGGGCTTTCCGACTGCTCAGGATGGGCAGGTCGCACAATCGCCAGCCGCAGAGTCGGGGCGGCTCCCGGCAGCTGCCCACGCGAGACATAGGTGTCGACACCCAGTGCGTCAAGATACGCCAAGCGCCGCAATTCTTGCGAGCCACTATCCATGACAATACCACCTCATAAATCCACAGTTTACCATTAAAGACAGGTGCACTATATCCATCGCCAGCCGTGATGATTGAAAAAACGGATACCGGAGGCTACGAAGTACCGCAGATGCCTCCAGCCTTTGGTGGCCGCGTAACCACCGTGATGCACAATACGCACTGAAGGGTCGAACACCAGTCGGCCCTTGTTTTTCAGCCGCAATGACAGGTCAAAGTCCTCAAAATAGAGGAAAAACTGCTCATTGAACCCTCCAACCGCGCGCAGCACAGCGGTTCGGACGAGCATAAAGCAGCCGCTGGCAATAGGCACCTCCGCCCGGGCATCACCACTGCACCGGTCACGCAATTCATAGGCATCCAGACGCCGGCGGAACAGCCGGTTCACCACTTGCGGGGCAAAACCTCGCAGTAACAGCACCAGTACACTTGGATAGCCCTTGCACAGGAACTCCTGTTCGCCGCTGCCGCCCGTCGCCCAAGGGCTAATCAGCGCGATATCGTTGCATGATTGCAACACAGCCAGACCGGCCTGCAGGCTGTCTGGCTGCAGCTCCACATCCGGGTTAAGGACCAGGTGGTAATCGCTATCAAGCTCTCGGATCACCACATTGTGGCCGGGACCAAACCCCCGATTGACCGGCTCCCACACACACTGCAGTTGGCAGCCATCCTGGGGCCAATCGTCCACCAGACGCGCTAATTGCTCACGGTAGACCACGCCCGATGCATTATCGATGAGAGTCACCGTGAGGCCCTGCAACAGGCCTGAATCCTGCGCTTCCCTTGCAGCTACTGACAGGCTGTGCAGGGCTCGGCGCAACAGGCCAAGGCAGCTATCGTGAAGAACGATCGAGACGGACAGCGCAACAGGTAATGTGGGAGGTTCAACCATCGCGCCGATGGTAGCAGTTGCCCGCGACGGCGCAAGCGCAACAGCCACTGAACCCGCCGCCATAAGGCGCTCGCAAGACACCTGCCGTTACCACAGCAGCCCCCCCACGTGGCACGGCGCAAAAAGCCAGCACGGGCAGCGTCAAAAACCTTGTGTAAATAATTACAAAAAGAGTCTATGGTCATGTTATGCATCGAGTTTTCGCACGGTGTCATGCTAAGCTATCAACGTTGATAACTTTAAGCCGTTTACCCAGCAGGCGCACGCCTCGGCATCAGGAAAAGCGGACAACACAATAAGATCTGCCAAATAGCGGGAAAAGGGGATAAAAATGATTACTCGGTTCGCCACACTGTGCAGTCGCCTTTCGGTGGCTTTTATACTTCTCTTCACGGTCATCGCGTGTGGCGGCGGTGGCGGTGGCAGCAGCTTCTACGACCCTGATAGCAATAACCCCGTGCCGTCGCTCACCATCGCGACCACCGCTTTAGCTGCGGCTATCACCGGCGTCGAATATAGTGAGTTACTTGAAGCTAGCGGGGGAGAAGGATCCTACTCATGGGTCATCCTCGATGATGACAACACCGGGCTTACCATCAACGACGCCGGCATTCTCAACGGTATAGTGCTGGAGAGCGGCACTTATGGACTGACCATTCAAGTTGAAGATAATGCGGGCACTAGAGATCGAGCTTCTTATCTTCTCACAGTTAATGGAGGCAACACCCCCGGGCCCCTGCAGATCGCTACCACTCAATTACCAGACACGACCCCGGGAGCCGACTATACCGCAGTCCTCGAGGCTACTGGTGGTCAAAGCGACGACTATCAGTGGACCCTGAACAATGATGGCGGCAGCGGCCTGCAATTGAGGCCCGACGGCGTCCTCAACGGCACGGCGCCTGTTAATGGCCAATATGCACTAACAGTGTCCGTGCAGGACGGAGTGAGCACCGTCACCGAGACCCTTATATTGGACGTAGGTGGTAATCCACTGACAATCACAACATCATCTTTGCCCGAAGCCGAAGTCGGCAGAAGGTACGTAGCCGTGCTGCAAGCATCGGGCGGAGTAGAGTCCAATTACATATGGGATATCGTCGATGATGACGGAACAGGCTTTACGCTCAGTCAATACGGCGTCTTATCTGGGACGCCTACAACGGCAGGCGATTATGGCATCGTAGTACAGGTCTTCGATGGCACCACCGACGTTCAGTCATCCTTTATTCTAATGGTCAGCCCGGCTGCCATACAGATCGTCAGCGGCAACCCGCTGCCAAATGCCACCGTAGGAGTGCAATACACCACAACAATAAGCTCAAGCGGCGGTGGCCCCACAAGCACTTGGGAAGTGATAAACACCGTGCCCGACATTGCAAACGGGCCCACATTTGCGCCACCCGGTAATGCGTCTACCGGGGTGCTGGGCTGGGCGGCCGATAGCATCGTCGCAGGGCAATATAAAGTCACCATTAAAGTCACCAATTTAGAGACCACAGACCAAAAGACATTTGATCTTGACGCTATAGATTTATAACGTCACCGCTAGTTTATTTTAGTGGTTTGAATTCACACCCGGGGAGCCGCGAATAGCACGCGACCCTGCGGTTAGTTCCCACAACAGACAGCCGCGATGGTCACATTGCGGCTTTTTTGTGTCATACCTATCTCTCACCTGGCTGCAACCTCAATCCGCACCAGGCAAAACTGATTGATAATAAAAGTAGCGCATGGTATCAACACAAAACCCTGAAACACGGTAACTGATGCTGCAACCTTTCCGAAAAACGTACTCCACGATTCGCTTCACCGTTGTGACTGCTTTTGTTGTTGTCACACTGCTCACTGCGAGCCTGGCGATTGGCCTGCAATACTATTTTGGTCAGGCCATGGCGCGCGAAGTCGCCACCGACATTTACACCGCGACCGCCAACAGAGTGACCGGTGAACTGCGCAGCATCGGTCTTATCAACGCCAACATCATCGATCTACTCGCTGACAACCCGGTATTGCGAGATCCGCAGTCGGAACCCGCACACCTGGCGATCTTCACCGAGGTCCTCGTTAAAAACCCCCTGTACCACGGCATCTACCTAGGCAGGAAAGACGGCAGCTTTTACGAAGTAATCAACCTCGATGCCAGTCAAATCGCACGCACGTCGTTACAAGCAGCACCAACCGACCGCTGGGTCGTCATCTCTGATGAGATAAAAAGCCATGGTAAGGAGCGACACTATCGCTACCTCAATGCCGAACTCGAGACGCAGATCACTAGATCAGAACCTACTAGTTTTGATGTACGGTCACGCCCCTGGTATACAAACTCGATGACATCCGCCGGGGTTCATGTCACGGCCCCATATCTGTTCGCGCAGCTGGGTATACCCGGTCGCACGATGTCGAAACGGTTGCAAGCGTCGGACACTGTAGTCGCCATCGACATGACGATGGAGACGGTCTCAGCCTACCTGCGGCAACATCACGTCGCCGAACAGGGCGAGATGTACCTGTTTAATCGCGCCGGCGAAGTAATCGCCTCCAGTGAAGTTGAGCAGCGCGCCGCAGATTCCCCTCCACTGCCACCAGGCTCATTGAAGGAAAATAAACAGGGGTTCATCGCAACTCAGCCGGACTTTCGAGTTCACGTTGACACGGACAAAGCGCTTTCCGAGCATCGCTCGAATGCCGTTCCCAGTCAGATATTAACAACCATTGCTAACAATCCCGAGCTCCAGGGCACGCTGGTCGAGACATCGTTAAATGACGATGTTTATCTGGCCTACGCGGCCTCGACAGGCGATAGTGCGCACCAGCTATTTCTGGGTGTATTGTCCCCCAGAGATGCCGTCGTCAGGCCGTTTCTTGAGCAGGTCAGAGTTTCAATTATCGCCACGGCGCTATTCCTGCTGTTACTTATTCCTGTCATCTGGTTTCTTGCCAATCCGATTGTTCGACCGGTAAAACAGCTGGCACTGGAGAACGACAAGGTGCGGCGACGGGAATACGCCAGCGTCACCCGGGTGAATTCCCGTATCCGCGAGCTGGACGATTTGTCTGAATCCATGGTGAGTATGGTAAGCGCGATCCAGACACA
>CAJQQW010000004.1 GCA_905480565.1 uncultured Halioglobus sp.
TGCGCATATTGGACTCCAGAGCCAGCACGGTATCCTCGAGATACCAGATGCCGCTGGCGTTGTGCTTGTCTAACAGTGTGATTTCGGGGGTGTGGCCCTGGTGCAGGGTCAGCATTTTTTTACCGGATAGATTGTTGCGCATAAACGAAACGATTTCGTCGCGGTTCTTAAATGACAGGTCACCATCGCTGTAGGCACCGATACAACCTTTTGTCATGGTGGAGGCAAACAAAACCCAATCGTTGGTGTCGAGTGCGCGAAAATAGCGTGCTTTGAGCTGCTTGATGCCCTCAATGGCCAGCAGCGTTTCGATGTCAGTCATAGTCGAATACCTCAATGAGCATGGCATGGATCATCCGATCAATTCTTGCTGAAAACGAGAGGGTCAATGAGAGATGGCGGTCCTGTGAGTCGCCTCTTGCCGAAGTTCAGCGTGTCGTTTTGACTGGGCTCGGTGGATCGGTCAGACGAAATTCCGGGTGTTGTATTTTTCCGCCTGAGCGGGCGATGAGGCTGGTGCCTGTCAGGGAGGCGGCAGTCACCAGTACCACCAGCAGTGATGCTAAGCGTAAAGTCTTCGGCCTAACCGCAGAGAGTACAATGGCAAGAACCGCCAGAACCGCGTTGCCGTAAAGCAGGGGCGCCCAGGTTTCTGCCAGCTCGCCGTGATAATCGAGCCAATTCCGACCATGCCCATCCAGTTGGTCGTAAATGGCAGGGTAGGCCGCATCACCATAGAGAATGACCAGATAACTGCAGCCGGAGGTCAGTGCAACCAGCGCCAGCCCAGTAAAGAGGAGTGCATTTTGTCTAACAACAAGACCCGCGAGTAATACCACGAGTGCCATAAAAAGACCGATTACCGGGACATGATTGAGCAGCATATGCCGGTAGGCCGGTAGTTCCAGAAGTTCAATCATTTCCATGGTGCGATACGACGCTACTCATTTACCGGCCCAAGAGTTGCAGTAGCCCTGCTGGCTCACGGTGCCGCCAAGAATGTCACAGTCGCCGCAGTTGGAATGTTCTCCACTGCGGAAAAACGCACAATTGCCGCATTGCTCATTGAGATTGCCAGACTGTTCTTCGTAGCCTCGGGTTTCGCGCATTTGCTCCTCTCCGCGGCTCAGCATCGCCGGATCAGAGCAGCGCTCGGCCCCGGATCTTGCGCAACCCCAAAAGACCGGTGTTGTCACAAGCGGCAGTAATGAAAGCCCCCGCAGGACTTGTCTACGGGTAGGCTTTTGCGCGATCAATGCTGCGCGACCTGGGGTTTGCTCTCGGGCATGATGACAAAGGCGGGAACCGCCTCAAAATTGATGACGGTGGACATAGAGGTGCACTTGCCTGTCACAGGGTCCGGGTGCCCGTCGGCGACCTGCGGCAGGGCATGATAGACCCCAGAACACATATAGCCGATATTATTGGCCGCAGCGCGACCGAGGTGTATGGGCCCGATATAGACCTCAGTCAGGAAGTCAAAGGTGTTCTCGATGTCCCAATAGCCGGCAAGCACGCCTTTCATGCTGCCATCGGGTTTCATCTCGGCTCTGATTTGCAGGTCGCGGAAGTAGTAGTGGTTGTCGATGGCCTGCACCTTGAAGCGCAGCTTGGCGTCGACCGGCCCCGCCGTGAAGATGCCATCGCGGATCTCGCCCTGGAAAACCTCGCTGTGATACATCGGGTCCTCATGGACAAGCTGGCTCATATCGGGAACAACGTTGCTATTCGCATCTTTGGTGACGGGTCCCGCGCTGGTGAACAGGCGCGCCTCAACGCGCCCATCATCCGGCGTGCCCTCTACCAGCTTTAGTTCGAGCAGCGTGGCGTAACCGTTTTCCAGTATGGAATTCTTGGTATCGAAGAGGCGGTCGAACAGGCCATCAGGGCGGTAGCCCTTGACGCAACCCATTAGTCGATAGTGCTGGTTATCGACGCCTGGTGTGCCGTCTGCCCCGACAAAGTCATTGTGCGCGCACTGGCCGCCTGCGTCGGTCGAAGAGTTATTGCCGTCAAGGTCCAGCCCTGCAACAGAGGCGTTGCCCTCAAGCAGGATGTGTCCGGGGTCAGGCCACACGGTGGGATCCTTGCAGGCATCGGCGGGTAATAGTTCCAGCGCGCCATCGCGGTCGCCGGCGTCCCAGCGTTTTTTGACCTCATCGCGGACCGCTGCATATTCATCCGAGAAAAACTCCTCATCTGTAATATTCATGCCATCTGGACACTCGCCCGGATTCTCTTTTGGCACGTCATAGGCCCAGTCACTGAAAACAAACCCTCTCACTTGCTGTTCGAAAGCTGCAGCCTTTATTTCTTCACTGGCAACCCCGCTGGTGGACTTGTCTCCACACCCGGTAATAAAGAGAAAAACACAAAATAACAGAATAAATTTCATGGCTTGGCTCCTGCCGCATCGGCGGTGTTACTGTTATTGAATCATTTTCATTTCAAACAAGAATTTCTGAGATGGGCCGGTCTGTCTGATTCTGATCGGTTCCCCACTGTCCCACGTTAAGGCCCATGGCCTGTTGCAGGGTGAGGCCGACCCTGCTGCAGGTCTCGCCAACGCCGCTGACGTGAAGACCTGTGCGAATGCGCCCGCCCGCCCGGCCTGCAGTCATGAAGGGCATGCCAACCACGCTGTGCGTGTTGGCCTCGGAAGTTTCCGAGTGAGCCATTACCAGGCAGTTGTCCAGCAACGTGCCGTCGCCCTCGGGCACGGCATGCAATGTTTGCGCAAACTGGGTCCAGGCTTCCATGCTTTTTTGCACGAAAACAGTTGCCTTGGGTTGATAACCCAGAACGGGGTCGCGCGGTTCCTCGTGGGTCAATGTGTGGTGTGTATCCGTTGTGCCTGGCATGCGCAAGCTCGATGCGCGATCGGAAAATTGCATATTAAACACCCGAGTCTGATCACAGGCTAGCGCCAGTGCCAGAACCTGAGCCATCAACGCATGATTGCCCATAACATTGTCTATTTCCGTATCCGCCGGCAGGTCCACCGGGGCCCCGGGTATGCTGCACGCTTCGAGGGGCGGTGGCTTCTTCAGCTGCAGAACAAGCTGTTGCTCCAGCTGTCGCAGAGCAGTGAAGTACTGATCGAGACGAGCGCGATCGTCATGACCCAGTTGCCGTTCCAGCCGTTTGCGGTCTTCGGCAACAATAGAGAGTGCACTTTGGCGCAGCAGGACGTTTGGGTCGGGAGCGAACTCCGCTGCGTTTGGATCTGCAAACCCCGGGCCGAAGATACGAGTATAAAGCCCAAGCGCACTGGTCTCCGCAGGGTTGATGTTGCTGGCGTCCCGAAGACTGTTGCTGTGTCGCGGGTTTCCGGTTGCGGCCATCTCCAGTGAGCGAAAGCGGGTGCGTGTGCCTATCGCGTCGGAGACCAGCACATCGAGGGTAGGCCCCTCCACAGTGTCAGTGGACTTGGGCGCACCGCCACACAATGAACCGAAAACACCCGTGCGATGCACCTGGTTGGCCTCCCCGTTGAGCAATACACTGTAACCGCTAAGAATGTTCATGTGCTCCCGCATGGATTCAATTGGCATCAATTCAGGCGTGAGCGTCCAGTCTGTGCCCTCGGTCGTCGGGTCCCAGCGCGATGGGTTCATTCCGCAGCCGAAAAACCACGTGCCAAAGCGCCTGGGGAGGGGTGCGCCCGTGGCGGCCATCGCATCCCCATTGGTATTGAGAAATATATCCAGAAAGGGTAGGCCGACGGAAACTGCTGCCCCGCCCAGAGTGCCGCGTAAAAATGTCCGGCGGTCCATGCCTGTCGTGATTCTATTGTGTCTCATGAGGCTTTACCCCGGTCGCCATCGGCGGCCTTGTTTATCGACGAGTTGTTGTTCAAGCCGGCAGTGGATGCCGCCGGGGCCGTAGCAGTGCGAAATGCCTCGCTGGTGGCAATACTGCGCATAAGGGCTGGCACCTGATGCCCGCTCTCGACAAAAAGATCTTCGAGATGGCGCAGTAGCGGGCGTTCTCCATTAGTCTGTTTTCGCCCTACTGCATACCGATACAGGTTTTGTACCAGACAGGCACCGACCAGATCGCTCTCGGAAAATGCCTGGCCCAGCCCCACGGCGTCGGTGAATGACACGCCATCAAAATCACCACTGCTGTCGATAGCCGCGTTATTTTCCTGCGAGCGGAACTTGCCAATGCCATCAAAGTTTTCCAGACCCAAGCCGATTGGGTCGGTCAATATATGACAT
>CAJQQW010000005.1 GCA_905480565.1 uncultured Halioglobus sp.
GGCAGATACATTTTCAAAACCTCAGGCCATTCGCTTGTTCGGCTTTATCGGCGCAGGAGCAAGCATTGGAGGTTTGGCCGGGCCCGCACTCACCACGTTACTTGTAAAAGATATAGGCACCGAAAACCTGATGCTGATAGCAGCCCTACTGGTCGTCTTGGCTCTGCCGTTGGTGGCGTGGCTACAGCGACTCAAGCAGACTGATCTGCACAATGGCAATGTTTCTGTCAGTAACGAAGATGTCGAGTTTATCGGTGGCAATCCTCTGGCCGGTTTTGCAGAATTCATGCGCAGTCCCTACCTGCTTGGTATAGGTTTGTTCATATTTTTCTACACCACCATCAGCTCTTTTGTGTACTTCGAGCTGAAAAATCTGCTGGCTGATTTCGACCCAGATATGCGCACCCAGATATGGGGAGGCATGGATCTTGCCGTAAACAGTCTCACCCTGTTGGTAGCCATGTTCGCTACCGGGCGCATTGCGCAACGCTTCGGGCTGCCTTTCACGTTGGCCCTCATCCCGGTCCTCGTGGGTGGCGGCATGCTTATGCTAGCTGCTGAACCTATGGTTTATGTCGTGGTTGGCGTGCAGGTTGCGCGGCGCGCGGGGAACTATGCGATCTCCCGACCCGCCCGCGAAATGCTTTTCACAGCGGTGGATCGCGAAACCCGATTTAAGGCCAAGCAAGTGATTGATATTGTCATTTATCGCGGCGGCGACATGCTCAACGCCTGGCTCTTTACGGCACTCACTCAGGGGTTGGGGCTGGGGTTGGCAGCAGTTGCTGGCATCGGTGCAGTTATTGCCGGGCTATGGGCGCTGACAGGCATCTTCCTGGGACGACGGTTCAACGCAATGAACCCGTCCGGGGACATACCAGATAAAACCGCTGCATAACGTTGAGCAGCAAGTTGAATAGTTGAGCCGCAGGCCAATCCTTTCCGTTGAAACACCGCCCGGGTAGTAACTTTGGCGCTGCCTCGGTCTATACTTTACGTAACCACAACATGGACGGCGAAAACACCATGGCAACATCTGTTGATTATAACCTGGGACCTAACACCTATCCCCGCGGCTGGTTCATTGTCGCCGAGAGCAAGGAACTGGATAACGGTCCCATGGCCGTGCGCTACTTCGGGCAGGATCTGGCGCTCTACCGCGGCGAAAGCGGCAATCCCGTGCTGCTTGACGCGTATTGCGCCCATATGGGAACCCATCTGACCGCCAGCACCAGCGCCATGATTGTTAAGAATGGCGAGCAAATAGAGGGTGACTCTATTCGCTGCCCTTACCACGGATGGCGCTACAATCCCCAGGGCGATGTCGATGACATCCCCTACCACGACGGCCCCTGCCCGAAGTCCGCCTCCATTCGCTCGTATCCCGTAGTAGACAACATGGGATGCATCATGGCCTGGTTCGATCCGGATGGTCGCCAACCGGACTACGATGCGCCGTCACTGCCCGAGTGGGATGATTCTCAGTGGGTTCGCTGGGAGCTGGACCACCTCGGCGAACTGCCCATTCATCCGCAGGAAATTCTGGACAACATGGCAGACGTCCGCCACCTGGGACCAACTCACGGCGCCCCCAGTGAATACTTCGAAAACGAGTACAAAGATCATATCTGTATACAGCGCCAGGGCGGGCCGATGCAGCTTTATCAAACCTATCTCTACACTACGACCTGGTACACAGGTCCCGGTATACTGCTATCCAAACAGGTATTCGCAGACAACGTCATCTACGAACTGATCGCCAACACCCCTGTGGAAGACGGTGTTTCCAAGTGCTTCCATGGCTGCCTTTACAAGGGTGCGGAAGGCGGAGCGACAGACGAGGATCGGGAAGCGGCCAGGCAAGCTCAGGCAGGTGCGCTCGAAGCTTTCGGTGCTGACTTCAATGTGTGGCAGAACAAGCGACCGGCTATCAAGATCATGCAGTTAAAAACCGATGGCCCCTTCAACCATGGTCGGAAATGGTACTCGCAGTTCTACGCCAGTCCTGACGATGTTGCCTCTATCCGCGATGAGGTTAACGGCTTTGTGGCGACCACGGGTATGCAAACGCCTGCGGAGGCTAATCACAACATCGACGACGGCCTTCCAATATAGGCGAAAACCTCAAGCCCGGGCCGCCGTGCCCGGGTACTCGCCTTTCCTGACAGCTTCTGGCAACCTTGCTTGCGCTGCCACTACATTACGTGACCGATATTGCAAACCGCTATGAAGATACCCATCGCCGCACTTTTTTTTCTCTCACTGCTAACCGCATGCGCCACCAGCCCAACAGGACGGTCGCAGCTTATGCTGGTTTCCCCTGAATCCGCTATCGTTGAGTCGAGAAAAGCCTACCTCACCACGGTCGATGAACTGAATGCTGATGACAAGCTCGTCAATGATCCAGCCCTGTCGAAGCGGGTAGCAACCATCACTGGCCGACTGGTTACCGTCGCCACCGAGATGTATCCGAGCACCCGGAATTGGGAATGGAGTGTCGCTATTGTGGATGCCCCGGACATTGTTAACGCCTGGTGCATGGCGGGAGGTCGCATGGCGGTTTACACCGGGCTGTTTGATAAGCTGAAACTGACCGACGCCGAATTCGCGCAGATCATGGGCCACGAGATTTCCCACGCACTGGCCAATCACACCGCAGAACGTATGTCCCGCGCTATGGCCACCTCTGCGGGGGTAGTCGCCATCGCAATCTTGTCGGACAAGCCTGTGGTCGCCGCCGGGGGCGCCGCTGTTGCGGCGAAGCTGGCGCTGGATCTTCCCAACAGCCGCACCGCGGAGTCAGAGGCGGATCAGATCGGTATGGCGCTCGCTGTTCGTGCCGGCTATGACCCGGACGCTGCCGTAAGCCTATGGGAAAAAATGGGCTCACAAGGGGGTGGTAACCGCCCACCAGAATTTCTCAGCACACACCCGGCGCCCGGCAATCGGGAACTTGCACTGGCAGCCATGATCCCTGATATGCGCCAGCTCAATCCGACAGGACAACTCGCCCCTGTGCATCCTGTTGAAATCATGAACTAGCTGTTCCTTGGCATAAAAAGAACGGTCGTTGTTCGCTACTTTGCGGCAGCGGCAAGTCGCCACGCAGTATTGGCTGCTATCCGGATCGTGTCAAAATTATACTGCTAAGTGATTATCGAACACGACACCCTGGCAAGAGCGATCAAAAAGCGGGTATGCCCGTTTGTGCGCGCCCCAGAATAAGGGCGTGAATATCATGGGTACCCTCATAGGTATTAACCACCTCAAGGTTACACATATGGCGCATAACCGGGTACTCATCGGATATACCGTTACCACCCAGCATATCCCGCGCATGCCGCGCAATCGCCAACGCTTTACCACAGGAATTGCGCTTGAGGAGAGAAATCAGCTCCGGTGCCAGTGCATCTTCATTCAGCAAATGGCCCGCCCGCAGACAACCCTGCAGGGCCAAAGCGATTTCCGTCTGCATATCGGCGAGCTTCAGTTGCACCAGCTGGTTGGCGGCCAGCGGACGGCCAAACTGGTGTCGCGCCAGCGTGTAATCCCGGGCGGTATGCCAGCAGGTTTCAGCGGCACCCAGGGCACCCCAGCTAATGCCATAACGCGCCTTGTTGAGACAGCCGAAAGGACCCTTGATGCCCTCGACGCCCGGCAGTAGCTGCGCCTCCGGGACGAACACGTCCTGCATCACGATTTCTCCGGTGACAGAGGCGCGCAGAGCCAGTTTGCCCTCAATTTTAGGCGCACTGAGCCCCTCCATGCCTCGCTCCAGTATAAATCCGCGGATTTTGTCATCATCCGTTTTCGCCCACACCACGAACACATGCGCCAGTGGGCTATTGCTGATCCACATCTTGGCGCCATTGAGCAAATAACCTCCTTCGACACTCTTCGCACGGGTGACCATACCTACAGGGTCTGAACCATGGTCCGGCTCAGTCAGCCCAAAACAGCCTATCCAATCACCGCTGGCAAGTTTTGGCAGGTAGGCTTGTCGCTGCGCGTCATTGCCATAGGCATAGATCGGGTACATTACCAGGGAAGACTGCACACTCATCATGGAGCGGAATCCGGAGTCCACCCGCTCTATCTCGCGGGCAATCAAGCCATAGGAAATAGAGTCAACTCCCGGGCAACCGTAGCCGTGGAGCGTAGAACCCAATAATCCCAACTCACCCATCTCAGTGAATATGGCAGGGTCGGTTTCTTCATTACGAAAAGCATCGCGCACGCGGGGTAACAACTTCTGCTGTGCATACTGGCGGGCGGAGTCTCGCACCAGCCGCTGATCCGATGTAAGCTGCTGCTCCAGCCCGAATGGATCCTGCCAATCCATCGCGGCTACTTCATTTTTTACTGCCATCGTTATACGCCTCCCAGGCGCGGCCTTCGCAAGCCAAGACTGGCTTGCCTCCAAAGAAATTTAGTACAAAAAGTCGCTCCCGAATTCTCATGATCAGCAATGGGAGAACCTACCTCAAGTGAAAGCCGGCAATATTGAGACCAGCTATATCACGCACCGTTTTCTGAGGCGCTGTACTGTTTAACCGAACCACAAGCAGATTTTGCCATGCCGGACGATTCGCACGGCAGCGCATTAATATGTCACAGTATAATTCAAATAGCGTATGACGATGTGGGGCGGCTCTGGGCATCCCACTGCAGGGCGCATTGGTTTGAATGGCCATGCCGCCGCTAACTAAAATCGCTGTTATGGCCGCTATGTACCGCTGATCACCGGCGAAATCGTCTACCCTGTTAGCCATTGAAATACCTGGACCCTGAAAGAGGCACCGGCATGACCGAACGGCAGAAGTTGAATAAGGAAAACATGGGGATCACCGATGGACTCGCACTGCAGGCCAGCAGCGGCGGCATCGAGGAACTGCGCAAAGACATCCAGCGCCTGATGGATATCGAGGCGATCAAGCAAGTCAAGCATGCTTACTTTCGCTGTATCGATACCGCAAATCTGGAAGAACTGGCAACCCTGTTTCATGAAAAGGTCAAGGTACGCTTCAAGGGTGGCGGCTACGAGTGGAACCTCGACAGCAAGCAGGAGTACGTCGACAACATCGGTATGGCATTCAGCAAGGAGGCAATCGGGCAGCACAATGCTCATCATCCGGAAATCCAGATCTTGTCGGATACTGAAGCTACAGGGTTATGGTACCTGGCTGACAATATGTGGTTACTCAATCACAATGCCCTGACCACCGGGACTGCGCTGTACTGGGATCGTTACGAGAAAGTGGATGGCAAATGGCTGATAAAGGAAACCAGCTACGAGCGCATCTATGAGATCAATCAGACCTTGCAGGAGAAGCCCAAACTGAACTCCCATTACCTTGGCGTACACGGTGGCGAGCCTCAGTTCTAATACAAGTCCGTCGACGAGAACTTGTCCCGGTGCACAGCCAAACCAGACTTCCCGGCTAGTAAACTCAAGCGGCGACGCCTAGTTTCCATAGGTTAAGAATAGTGTAACCTTCCGCGCATACACTGCGCTGCTAAAGTCTTAGAAAGGCACTGGTCGTTATGGGATTATTTGAACGTTACCTGTCGCTATGGGTTGCTCTTTGCATTGCTGCAGGCGTCCTGCTTGGCAACCTGTTCCCTCCGGTTTTTGCCGCGATAGCTCGACTGGAGTACGCCCACGTAAACC
>CAJQQW010000006.1 GCA_905480565.1 uncultured Halioglobus sp.
GCCGTCGTTACGTGAATTTGCTTCTCACCATGTTACTGGG
The DNA here is from genome assembly GCA_905480565.1 of uncultured Halioglobus sp. Classification (GTDB taxonomy): domain Bacteria; phylum Pseudomonadota; class Gammaproteobacteria; order Pseudomonadales; family Halieaceae; genus Marimicrobium. The sequence goes on from CAJQQW010000006.1 coordinate 41, forward strand.
AGGACTGTGGCACGGGGCCGGATGGCCTTTTGTGGTTTGGGGCGGGCTGCACGGCATATATTTAGTGATTAACCATGCATGGCGCAGTCTGCTGCGACGCACAGGGGTGAATTTATCCGCTAGTGTGTGGTACCAACGGCTGGGCTGGTTGGTTACTTTTAACGCGGTCGTCTTCGCCTGGGTCTATTTCCGTGCGCCCACCCTGGAGAAGGGCAACACGATTATTCTCGCTATGTTAGGTGCGTCTGGCTTCGAAGTGCCAAAGGGTATTCTTGCACGTGTTGGGGAGTTCAGTGCCGTGCTGGAGGCTGCAGGTGTGGAATCCTCCTTCGGCGGTGGCGCAGTGTTGATGACTAATCTTCTGTGGATTTTATTTGCCGGAAGCATCGCGCTGTTGATTCCCAATGTGGCGCAGTTGTTCAGCAAGGTGGGCCCCGTGTTATACGAGAACGACAATGTTTTTCGCGATATTCGCTCGGTGAATCGTATGCGTTGGAGATATAGCAACCGATGGGCGTTCGCAGTCGCAGTGGCTGCAGTGGCAGGGGTGCTGACATTACAACAAGCCTCTGAATTCTTATATTTCCAGTTTTGACATGACGGAACGTAGCTACTTCATGCGATTTTTTCAATTTATCTTCATAACGACGATGGTCGTCGTGTCGATTAACTACTTTGTCGACCCTTTTGGGATAACCGGTGCGCCAAGAGTGCCCGGGCTAAATGAGTATAAAGTCGACATAAGCAGCCGTGTGCGACTGATGAAAAAGTACAGTCCATTGATGTCGCAACATAACGTGCTGGTGGTAGGCAATGCCCGTAGCGAAATTGGCATAAACCCGGCGCATCATTGTTTTGCAGCCAATGGCATGATCGTCTACAACATGGGGTTGCCGGGCGCGAACGTGCGGGACCAGGTGAGTTATGCAGCTAATGTAATGAATCATCAGCCTGTGAAGGCAGTTTTTCTTAGTCTTGATTTTACAGATTTTATCTTTACACGAAGAAAAACTGGGCGCTATGTCCAGAAAACACTATGGGAGCACCAAGAAAGGGGTTTCAAATACAGAGCCGACGGCGAGGATAATCCAGCTTATCTTTCTGGCCTTGTAGTGGATTACTACAGTGCCTTGTTTTCACTTGATTCATTGATTTCCTCTTTCAAAACGCTAGCGTTGCAGGGGAAGTTCGCGTCAGATCGCACCGCAGCGGGTTTCAATCCGGCACGGGATTATAATGGGGTCTTACAAGTAGAGGGTTCGAGTGCATTATTTGATCAGAAAATGAAAGATTTACGAGAACATTTTGCCGTGCCCTGGTATCTCGTCGATAGTGAGGGCGGAATGGATACTTCGTTTGATGAGGTTCGTCGTTTTCTCGACCTGGCGAGGCAGAAGCAGGCCCGTGTATACCTGTTCATCAATCCGCTCCACGAGATTTTTTGGACCTTGCTGCGTGATCGTGGTTTAACGTCTCTGAATGAGGCCTGGCTGGAGGAAATACAGAAGCTGGTCAAAGACTACCCGACGGACACAGTCACACTGTGGGACTTCTCGGGCGACTCACCGTATATCCATGAGCCCGTGCCCGCTCCTGGTATAAAAACGGGGACACTGAGATGGTTTTGGGAGCCTTCCCACTACCGGGAAGAGTTGGGTGGCTTGATGATAGAGACCATGCTCTCAGAACGCTGTGGGACCGATGAAGCCTTTGGCAAAAAGCTTTATTAATCGCCTAGGGCGTTGCGTCCCTAGCCCTTATGAGCAAGCAGTGCTTGAACTTCTGCCAGAATGGACAGCGGGGCAATTTTTCGTCCCGTCACTCCTGCCGCCTCACCGGCCTGTGCGTCCTTTTCCGCGTCACCGAGCATAAAACTGCGCTCAAGAACAGGCTGCCATCTTTCTATGAGGCTGGTTAGCATGCCCGTCGCCGGTTTTCGGCAGTCACAGGTTATGGCGAGTTCTTCGATACTTCCCTCGGGGTGGTGCGGGCAAAAACGCACATCGTCGAAATGTGCACCCTCTCTTGCCAGTTCATCCTGCATCCATTGGTGCAGCGTATTAACTGCTGCAGCGTTGTAATAGCCTCGCGCTAGCCCCGCCTGGTTGGTCACAATAAATACGAGATACCCGGCATCATTTAATTGCTTGATGGCTGCTCTGGCGCCGTCGATCCAGCGAAAATTTTCAATTCTATGGGTATAACCGTCGTCGTGATTTAGAGTGCCGTCCCGGTCGAGGAAAGCGGCAGGTTTTCGCAGACAATCGGTCAATGTTTCGCGGGCCCGATCTAAATCTTCAGGGATTCCTATGTCAATAAAGAAGCCATTATAGCTTCGCCCGAGCAATTGTCCCTCATTTGCGAGCGTGGGAAAAATAGTTTGTTCGAGAGAGCAGGGGGTGTCGACTATATAGTCCAACACCTTTTTTCTTAGCCAGTATACCCCGCTGTTAATCAGACCTGATTCAGGTTCTTGTGGTTTCTCCCGGAATTCGCTGATGGTAGCGCCATTCAATTCGACGAAACCGTAACGTGTTGCGCTCTCAACCGGTAGCAGGGCGATCCGTCCCAGCCACTCGGTCGGCTCGTGCTCTCGAGCGCAATTGCACAGGTCCAGATAATTGAAGTCGAATATGGAATCGCCATTTAGCAGCAGGAATTCGTCTTGTAGATAATCGCCAGCAAATTTCAGTGCGCCGCCGGTGCCCAGAGGAGACGGCTCTACAACAACGTTGATAGACGCGCCAAGCTCCTCTTCGAACTGCGAATTGCCACGGTAACGCTCCTGAACGACTTCGGCCTGGTAGCCGGCAAGCAGTAGAAATGAATCAAAGCCGAAACGTCTGAGGTTTAGTATGACATGCTCAACGAACGGGCGCCCACACACATCCAGCAAAGGCTTCGGAGTCGATCTAACAGCGTCGCCGAGGCGTGTCCCTTTGCCGCCGATGAGAATGGCGGCTTGTTTCACAGATTCCATAAAAATATATCGTCCGCCGCCTCTAAGCACTTTATCTATGCCGGTTTGGCCTTTAATATCAGAAGGTCAATATAACTGCGCCCCGAGGGCGGAGCAAGGCGTACCTCCTTAGGCAGTCAGTGAATATCTTATAATGAAAAAGTTGCTCTACCTGGTTCACCGTTTGCCCTACCCCCCTAACAAGGGCGACAAGATATCTTCCAATAATATGCTTAATTATTTTTCGGACCATTGGCGCGTGCACCTGGGTACTTTTGTGGATGACCCGGAAGACTGGCAATACGTTGATCTGGTGCGGGAGAAGTGCGAGGACAGCTGTATCGTCAGTTTGCCCGGCTGGCAGCGACTCGCCGGCAGCGTCTACGGCCTCGCTACTGGTCAGGCACTCAGTCTCAGCTATTACGGTAACCGCGAGTTACACAGCTGGGTGCGCGACACCATAGAGCGGGAATGCCCGGATGCAGTGCTGGTCTTCAGTGGTGTTATGGGGCGCTTCGTCCGGGACGTTTTGCCAGATAATGTACCTGTGGTATTTGATGCAGAGGACGTGGACAGCGAAAAGTGGCGCAGTTATGGTGGCTCGGCGAGCTGGCCGATGTCGTGGCTATACCGGCGGGAGGCAGAGAAGCTGCTGGCCTATGAGCGAGCAATGGCTGTTTCCACCAGTGTCACAATATTTGTTTCGCAAGCGGAGGCGGACCTGTTCAAGACTCTCGCACCTGAGAGTGCAGACAAGACGCACTTCCGGACCCAGGGTGTAGATAGCGAGTACTTTGATCCGGCTATTGAGCTGGAAAATCCCTACGAGGAAGGTCAGAGAGTGCTGGTATTCACGGGCGCTATGGACTATCGGCCCAACATCGAGGCCGTTACCTGGTTTTGTCACAATGTATTGGACGCAGTCCGGGAGAAGGAGCCTGATTTCTTGTTTTGCATCGTCGGCATGAAGCCCTCTGATGAAGTGCTGCAACTGGATAATTTGCCGGGCGTGCGCGTGACGGGTGGCGTACCGGATGTGCGGCCCTATCTCAGTCACGCGCTGGCCGCCTGCCTGCCCTTGCAGTTGGCACGAGGGATACAGAACAAGGCGCTGGAGGCGATGGCCATGTCACTGCCCGTTCTGGCGACAGAGGATGCACTTGTGGGTATTATCGATCACCCAGGGGTGCTGTCCCATGTCGCTAACACCGCGGACGAAATGTCGCGGCTTGCCCTCGATATTTTGTCCAGACCACGGCAGGCCAACACGGCAGGTAGGACCTGCGTGCAGGAACACTATAACTGGGATACGAACCTGAAGCGGATGGAATCATTTCTGCTCAGGGAGGAAGACATTCACTGATGCACGTGCTGCATGTACTCGATCACTCTATTCCACTGCAAAGTGGTTATACGTTTCGTACTCGTGCGATCCTCAAAGAGCAGCGGGCACTGGGCTGGCGGACTAGTCAGATAACCAGCCCAAAGCATAACCCTGGAGAAAATCCTCTGGCAATGGAGGAGGTGGACGGTATCCGCTTTTACCGTTGCCGGGAATCCCGCAGCATGCTGTCGCGGCTTCCGATTTTGGGGCAATGGTCCGTCATTCAGGTGCTGACCAAGCGCCTGGTGGAGGTTGCCCGCGAGCTGCAACCTGATGTTATCCATGCCCACTCGCCGGCCTTGAACGGGGTAGCGGCGATCAGGGCCGGCCGGGTGCTGGGCATTCCTGTGGTGTATGAAGTGCGAGGATTCTGGGAGGATGCCGCGGTTAGCCACGGCACCAGTTCGGAGGGTGGCTTGCGCTATCGACTGACTCGCGCGATGGAGACTTGGGTACTGCGGCGTGCCGATGCGGTCACCTGTATCTGCGAGGGTATACGCCAAGACCTCGTCTCGCGAAGCATTCCCGGGGAGAAGATAACGATTGTGCCCAATGCGGTTGATGCCAGTCGCTTCCAACCGCTGGAAAAACGGGATTCAATACTGGAGCGGGAACTCAGTCTCGAAGGTAAGAAAGTGGTTGCATTCATAGGCTCTTTTTATGAGTACGAGGGGTTAGACCTTCTGGTTGACGCCATGCCGGATCTGCTGGTGGCGCGGCCGGATATTCGTCTTTTACTGGTTGGCGGTGGCCAGGTCGCGGATGCGATCTCAGCCCGAGTGGCTGAACTCGGTTTATCGGATAAAGTGATTATGACCGGCCGTGTGCCCCACGAGACAGTGGAGGGATATTATTCCTGCACGGACATTCTTGTCTATCCACGCAAGTCCATGCGCCTGACCGAGTTGGTGACGCCTCTCAAGCCACTTGAGGCTATGGCACAGAAAAGTATGTTCCTCGCATCCGACGTGGGCGGGCACAAGGAGCTTGTCAGAGACGGAGTCAATGGTACGCTGTTTCGGGCGGATGACCGAAATGATCTGGTAGACTGCCTGCTCAGGCTGATGGAACAAGAGAGCCGGTGGCCATCCATTCGCGCTGCGGGAAGGGAATTCGTGGAAAACGAACGTAACTGGGTGAATAGCGTAGCTAACCTCAAAGTGGTATACAGCCGCCTGGCGCCGGGGGCACCCCTGTAATGTTGATTCGGTCCAAGGCGCCATTGCGGTTGGGTCTGGCTGGCGGTGGCAGCGATGTTGCACCCTACTGTGATCTATACGGTGGCGCGGTGCTCAACGCATCGATCAGCCTTAGTTCATTTTGCACCATAGAGCCAACGAAGGACAACGCTGTAAGCTTTGTTGCGAAGGATCGGGGCGAGGTGTTCAATGCCCCATCTGCTCTGGTCTACGATTACGATGGTGTGCTTGATTTACACAAGGGTGTGTATAACCGGGTTGTGCGAGATTTCAACAACGGTGAGCCATTATCCCTAAATATTACTACCTGGTCTGACGCGCCCGCGGGTTCTGGCCTTGGGTCTTCATCTACCATGGTAGTTGCAATACTGACGGCTTTTGCAGAGCTGTTGCGGCTTCCTCTTGGAGAATACGACCTCGCTCATCTTGCTTTTGAAATCGAGCGGGAGGATATCGGGCTGCGTGGCGGTGCGCAGGATCAGTATGCGGCAACTTTTGGGGGTGTAAATTTTATGGAGTTCCACGATCGCAATAGGGTTATCGTGAACCCGCTGCGGGTAAAACAGTGGATTCTTAGCGAGCTCGAAGCCTCATCCGTGCTTTACTACACCGGTGTTTCCCGCTCCTCCGACATGATTATCGCGCAACAGATTGAGAGCTATAAATCGGGCACTGGAAAATCGGTAGAGGCAGTACACCAGCTAAAGCGTGACGCGGTCGCGATGAAAGAGGCTCTGCTGCGTGGAAATATCCGTCGCTTCGGGGAAATCCTTGG
>CAJQQW010000007.1 GCA_905480565.1 uncultured Halioglobus sp.
CGCAGATCTGGCGAGACATTGCCCCCGGTACATCCGAACCCATCATAAACATGCGCCTCTGTCAGGGGCGCGCCCTCTTCCAGTGCCGCACTGTGCACAACAAACTCCTGTGCCTGTACCTGGCTACCAGTCAGTATAAAAATCATTAGCAATAGATTTCTGGAAAAATTCACCATGTCCTCCGTTATAGATTTATCATCCGGTCAATATAGCGGACATCATTAGCCTCACGCTTGGCGCAGATATCAGCGACTGCCATCGCTCTAGCTTCACACTATACGCCGTCCAAAACCCTGTGCCAGAAAATCCGCATGCCACGTGTATCGATGTAGTCAGTCAGAAGGCACCGCGCACACTCTCTGGCACCTTGTAACAGACGTCCAAGGCCTGCCGCGCAGTTGGCAAGAGAAACGAATCACATTGGCAATCCTGTTTTTTTCGACGCCGTGCCCAATCGAATACCAATTCTTCCCGCTGATTAGTCACCTCGCTCCGCATCACCAGTATCCCCGCACCGGGACGGCTGTCTGATTAACGTTTTTCGATTACAACACTGACGCACTTCAGCTCATCCCCCGGGCTCACAGCTGCTTTCAGTTTCATATTGTTGAAACCCAATGCGCTGATTGCCGCGCTGCCGCCAGTACTGTCTAAATCCTTGTGGCAAAAGAGGCTGACTGATACGGCAAATAAGTGTGTTGATGATGCTATCAACCCAACAAATACAAATGCTTTCGCCGCTTCCGGATCGACATAAAAGGGCTGATAATCCCAACGGTATCCCAACTCCATTATCTCCTCTTCGGCAATCAGGTGGCGCCTGGACGAGTCACGCTTCTCGCCAACGGCAAAATCTTCAAAATATTTCACATTACGCCCTTTTCGCCGAAGGCTATCTCGCTGGCCTTGACAGGGAGCGCAGGATATCCTGCGCTGCGCTCTCGCCCACGAGGCGTGAGGTGCGTGTGGCAATCAACCATTCCCCGTCCACCCGATTAAACGTCCATTCATTAATGGAGAGTCGCATCAACCGCGGCTGCTCACCCTCGCGAAGGTACAGCCTCGAGTAGCCTATCGCCCGGGCACTGTCGCCTTTCACTTCGATATTACTGGGACCTACGGTATGCGCGGTATTGGGCAACATGCTTTGGTGCAGATCTGAACGCAGCATCTCGCCAATCGCCTCACGCCCCTGCAGCACCAGGTCTGCTTGGTCCCCGTCACGACCCGCGCGTGGCGAGGAAACCCGATATTCAGCATCTTCCGTATGACAGGCCATGGCGAGCACATCATTGCCACAATCCGCTGCCAACCCGTAGCGCGTCATCAGGTTCTTGATGGCCAATTGATCCTCGGCAAGCTGCAGCCGTTTTTCCTGCCGATCCAGCTGACTGCGCAATTCCATCAGCGCCCGTTCAGTTTCTGTGCTCTCCACGAATTACTCCAGCTCGAAGACTAGCGGCGCGACCCCATAGCCACGACCCTGCGATAACCACGCCAAGCATGTTTGCAAGAAAATCATACCCTGACATCACCCTACCGGGCAGAAAAGACTGGGTTATTTCAAGGATACCGCCGTACAGCACGATACACAGACAGGCGATAATAAAACGTCGATCATAGCCCGTAATTCCCCATACCAATACTGTAAAAATCGCGTAGGTGCCAAAGTGCGCTAACTTGTCCCAAGGGTCGATAGAGGTACCGGTTCCGGGGCTCAATGACAACACTGCGACGAAAACTGTGGATAAAAGAACAACGAATGAATTCACGAGCAATCACCGGGCGGCTCGCTATCATCAGGGGACTGGTCATGCATATAAGACTCGAAAGTGGTCTCGTGCTCCGGGTGCCATCGTGACAATGCCGGGCGGTTTTTTATGAGGTCACCCATGGCCCATGCCATACGCCTGTTATCCGTCGATCGCGACGTATCATTATCGGGGCAGATAATGTAAAAATCGCCTCTGGATACATGGTCGACCATAAAATCGGCAACCTGCTCTGTCGTCCATGCCCCCGGTGGCTTATCCGGTAAAATTGAGCGGATCATACCCGAGTAGGTAAATCCCGGTACCAACAGATGGGCGCTTAATCTGCATTTCTCTGTATTGCGGAATTCGTACTGCAGCATTTCAGTAACAGCTTTTACTCCCGCCTTGCTCACGTTATAAGCGGGGTTGCCCGGCGGGAGAGTGATGCCCTGCTTCGAGCCAGTATTGATAACGACCGCATCATCATCCTGCTCAAGCATGGCAGGCACAAAGGCGTGTATGCCATTAATGACCCCCACCAAATTAACGTTTAGTGTTTGCAGCCACCCTTCGTACCCTGTCCATGCACTGTTTCCCCTTAGCCCCGTTCCCGCATTGTTCATCAGCACGTTGACCTTGCCAAACCTCGCATATACCTTATCGCGAAGACGCTCAATGTCGGTCATTTGCGATACGTCCGCCGACACTATCATTACGTCAGGCAACTGCTCCGACACCTGCTGAAGTTTCTCCTCGTTGCTGTCTGAGATACACACTTGCAGCCCTAAACCGAGAAATTTTTGCGCACAGGCGAGCCCGATACCGTCTGCACCACCTGTAATCACAGACACTTTTCCCGGAGAGAATACACCCGACACACTCATAAACCAGCCTCTATCCTGTAGCTCATGCCCTATCCCGGTTCGGCGAAAAAAGCGGCTAGACTATCAATCTGAGCGCAATATACGGCACGATATTAAACACCAAAACTAACAACTTATAGTTGCCGAGATACTGGAAGTAGTATGCGTTGAGTTCGCTTTCATCCACCTGCATCAAGGCACTGTGCAAGCGCTTGGTGAAACCTCTGAACACCGTGACCCACAATGTGGAAAATAGTAATAACCCTATATTAATTACCGCGCACCATCCAAAAATGGCTGTAAGAATCTCCAGATCGACCATAGCCCTGCCCTCCGCCGTACGCTCTCTGCGCCCCTGTTCTGATTATGCACCGGATACGAATTTTTTCCATACGCCAAAAGGTTCCCAAATACGCCGCAGGTCATTGCGAGCCTGCTGTCTATCCATACCCTCTATGTCACACCGATAGCGATACACGAACGCAGAGACACGCATATTCGCTGCACAGTGGATCCACAGCCGGACTCCAGAGCAAGCCGACATGGCTGAAACGAACTGCTGAAAGTCCTTTTCAGTAGGACGACTGAAATCTACAGGTATGTGGATGTAATCAAGCCCGAGAGCTGTCACGAGCGACGCTTCATCGCGCAGTGCATTCTCTGCATCATGCGGTGCCAGGTTGATTACCGCCTCATAGCCTGCATCACGGATTGCGCGAAACTGCATCTCGGTAGGCTGACCCGAAGTGCATACCCTTTCACTAATGCGGTAGGCATTATAAATGCCAGCCAAACTATCACCACTCACCTTCAGCCGTGTATATTTTTCCAGCAGGGTGACCAGATAATCGTATACTGTTTTCAGTGTGTTAAGTGACAAAATATAACCTCACTCCAAACGTTAACTCGCCTGCATTTGATTGGCTAAATGCTCGCTAGACAGCTGGCGTTTTCGAAATACCCGGTCAGACCAAGATAGCACTAGAGAAGACTTTGCGCCTCTCCGTTCTGTAGAAGACGCAATCGCGTCAGGCGTATTTTCGCTATAAGCCATGCGTCATTTTCTTTGCGATAAAACTCGTGGTAATGGCCCCAGCCCTGCAATTGCAAACCCGGTAGAATCACGATGTCCTCCATCGCCCAGATACCACTCGCGCTGTTTTCATCCAGTATTACGATTTCAGGCATGTGACCGTGATGTATAGTAGTTGCGTCGGCGAGTATGGCGGATATTTGTTCGATATAATTATCACGCCCATGGGCCAGCATACCCGGGCCCTCACGAAAGTCCGCCTCCAAATTTTCTGTAAAACACGCTGCCAGCCCAGTCCAGTCCTTCATGTCCATGCTACGGAAATAGCGGGCTTTTAGCTGGCGAATCGCCTCAACATCGAAGAGTGTGTTGTTCGTTACGGAGCTCATGCAAGTTTCCTACTATGGCGCGGATTAAAAAAGAGCTGCAAGCACACCGTAAAACAGTATGAGAAACCCCCCAACCTCCGCAGCTATCAACATCCACATGTGCGCTGACACGTGATGCGCGGACAGATTGGTCTGCCCTAGCTGAAATGGTGCTTTGAACTGGTTCTCTGTGTCCTGCAACAGCCCATGCACCATATAACTCAGTATGGCGACCGCAAAATAAAATACGACGGCGGCTGTCGCTGAAATTTCCCAGGCGGCAGGAAGCTGGCTGATCTCCACAAACTTTGCCAGAAGTATGGCCGCAAACGCATAAAGCAAAGAGGCACGATGACAAATATCCACGTAAGGATGTGCCTCTCCGCTTGGCGAAGCCATGATCTGTCGATACTTCCAGATACCGGTCACCAACGCTGTCAGAAAAAACACGCCGGCAGAAACTATAGCCAGCTTTTCTGCTGTTTCCATCGTGCAAACCCCGAACAATTGTTGTCCTGATCATTCCTCAGGCGTGTGAATAGCCATCCCGCCCGTTAACGCTCAACACAGTTACTCTGAAGCCAGCGTAATTGATTCCTCAATATACTGGTGAGTAAACCACTTCTTTGTCGTGACACGGCAAATAACCAGTATCTCCTCGTGCTCCGCATCTTTCCATTGGTATGACAACTCGATCTCGTAGGTGGCACCCGTAGCGGAGGTGACTGTCTTAAGCATTGCAGTGTCAAGATGCTCCGATGCGAGGGCATAACCCCCGCTCTTGATTGACTTCAGTTCACCGTCGGCTATTTCATGCGCTTCGGATCGATCCATAATCCTGACCTCATTTCAAATGCTCCACCGAGAACGGGTCGAGAGCGATAATATCCGACTTTTTGTCAACATAGATCGATTCTTTGCGTTAAACAAGTTTACGTAGCAAGTCATCAGCATCCCTGAATCCGGTGGTAAAGCGGTCTTAGCAAAGGCTTTCAATCGATTGTTATATTTACGCATGGTAGAGGGTGAACATACCGATTCCGATGAAGCCAACGCCCGCCACATAATGCAAGTATCTTTCGCTAATGTATTCTGAAACCACAGATCCCGCCAGCACCCCGAAAGCGGCAGCCACCACCAGGGCGGCTGATGCAGCAAGAAACACAGTGTACTTACTGACTTCCTTGTCCGAAGCGAACAGCATCGTGGCGAGTTGCGTTTTATCACCCAGTTCCGCGATAAATACCGACCCAAAAATCGTGAGAAATACTCTCCAGTCCATTCCCTCTTGCCTCTCATTTATCAAACGTCAGGCGATTACCGCAGATATCCATCAGGAGTTCGACACGTCACCAGGAGTGACGTTATGTTTCAAAAATGCACTAAAGCTCTCGCTTCCCGATAGGTATGACATCATCCGGCCCAACTTTTTCCTTAATGACCACCGGGTGACACCAGTTTTGACGCCATTCATTTTCATTCTGTATCGTTGTCTGAGTATGACGGTTTGTGTTCACGGGCGCACCAAAGCCAGATCGACTATTCAGGCAGTTGGCGTTTAAGGAGCCGTAAAGTTCACCGTCTATTTCTGAGGTTGCAAACACAATGTCTCCGCAATTCTGACATCTGTGAAAATTCGCGCGCCCCACCGCCTGTTGATGAATACTGTGCGAGGATTCGCGGTGAATGATGACATCAAAGCGAGTACGGGCTTTAGATACATATGCAAACCGATTGAATAAACAGTAACTGCACTGGCATTCACGCGGAACCAGACTGCGATCGACGGTATGCCACACCACTTGTATATTGTTGCACGTACAGCTACCTCTAATGCTCACGTCAGTCCCTCATAATCCCTAAAGCAAGCCGGACGCATCCTGAAGACTGGTATTAACTGGATATATTTCGGCGTCGCCATACCAGCTCATTCTCACCTGTACATAGGTTCGCCATGGTACATCAGTTTAAAAATAACGTCTTACTGGCAACATCAGAATCCCACGGATTGATCCGGTCACCCACAAATTTCTGCAGCACTGCCCGGACTTCACTGACATCCGCAACAAAAGAGGGGAAAGAATATTGTTGCCAGATGGCAGGCTTGATCACCAAAGAACATGAGGCCAGCGCGAGTCACGATCTCTACTGACTTATTGGCCTCTGATCCAATCCCATGCGGCCGGCAACTCGTCTATATCAAAATGCTTCTCTTCGATCCCCACCATCGACGCGAAAAAACCATCTATGGCGACGAGCCATTTCCATACGCGACTAGACGATATGATCGCAAATTTGCTGATCCTGTCCATATGCGTAATGACCCACTTGATGTCTTCGATACCAGCCTCGACTCCCCACGATACTCCATCGTCAAGAACCACAAGCACACTCAGTGTCTTTTGGGTTTGCAATGCCACCTCAATTCTTTGAATCCATTTATGTCCTTCTTCAGGGCTTACTTTGCCGGAAATTTCAAACCCGAGAGCCTCATTCTTACTTTCTGGCAGTTCTTTTATCATTCTACGATTTACCTCAAGGTCAAGCGAGCGTGTAACTTGCATCATGCCATCGGCTTAATAAAAAAGCATGCGATACACTGGCACATGCGAATTTTGCGCTTCTCCCGTTGTAACTCTCCGCCGAACTCCTTCGCTTGCTTTTCTGTCAGAGCGAAGACGCTGGAATATCTTTCGCTAACAGCAACCGAAGTGCGAGTGCCGCGGGCGCTAGCAGCCAGGGCAAATTGAATGCCAGGTAGTAAATTAAGTTAGGCGGCGGATGAGGGCCCAAAAATGTCTCCGTAAAATAGAAAAACATATTCGTCACCGCTGCTCCGGAATAGATTAATCCGAGCGGCCTTACCCACAAACGCAGCCTTATTAGACCGTAGATGACAAAGACCAATGCAGGAGCCTGAAAAAAACCGTCAAAAAGCAGGGCGGCAACGAGGTTTGGGGGCGGGTCGAGATGTGCAGGCTCCTCGGCAACCGCCCATCCATGCAGCGCTCTCAACGGAGGCCAGGGGCTGTCTGGCGTGACCGGCACGCCCAGACCCTCCGGCAGACTAAACAACAAGCCATATAGTACTGTTATAGAAAAGAACGCTACTAATGCGCAATCAAGTGGCCTGTAAAGAAATGGCTTCATATCTTCGAACCTCGTATTGCAGAGAAAGCTCAGGAATACTGCTGTCCTCAAAATCGGCCGGCCACCCTTTTCGAATAAAAGCTACCTGAAGCGTGAAAGCCATTTCGAATC
>CAJQQW010000008.1 GCA_905480565.1 uncultured Halioglobus sp.
CACACTTACTGCGGTGAAAATAATTTTTAGGGGCAAATTTGCGGCTGTCTGAGCACAGAGATTTTGCTGGGGCGATATTGCCTATGGTGAGGGAACTGCCGCCTTAGATCGAGGGCCTAGCTGCTTTCGACGCAAATTGTAGTGAGGTCTAGAATTCACCCGAAAATCCGGCGCAAATGCTGCGTGAGATGCTGCGCGGCGGCGAAATTGTCCCTCATGCGTCCCTCAAGGTTTCATGGCAAAATGAGCTAAATAAGAAATCATATATAAATCAGTAGCTTAATGGTCCGCCCTGCACGATTCGAACGTGCGACCTTCCCCTTAGGAGGGGGACGCTCTATCCAGCTGAGCTAAGGGCGGCAAAACTGCAAGCGCAGATTATTCCGTGCTGCCGCGGCCATGGCAAGCTTTCAGCAGGCTCTGGCTAACACTAATTTACTTTGCTCACGCGTGAATCAGTCTGTACTCGGAGAAATCGGGGTTGTGCATGTCTTTTAGATAGCGCAGGGGGCTCCAGGGATACAGGTTCGGAATACCACTGTCATCAATGTACCAGCTGTCACAGCCACCGGTGTACCAGGTGGTGTGCTTGATTGCGTCGCCCATTGATTGATTATACTCCTCAAAACATGTCTGTTTTGGGGCGATAGCGGCTATCTGGTCAGATTTCATTTTGTCCAGCATGGTAATGATGTAATCGATCTGGTGTTCGGTGATGGTAATCAGGGAAAAATTACCCACCGGCCCCGTAGGCCCCTCCAGCATCCAGAAATTGGGAAAATCCGGGATCGCTACGGCTCGGTGTGCCCGGGGTGAGCCCTGCCAGCGTTGTTCCAGATCCGCTCCATTCTCCCCTGTTACGGTCGTGGGCAGAATAAATGCGTTGGCGTCGAAACCCGTTGCCAGTACCAGCACATCCAGCTCGTGCAGTACCCCGTCAACTGTGCGAACGCCCTCGCTCTCGATGCTGAGGATATTGTCTGTGATGAGGTGGGTATCCGGTCGACTGACAGCAGGGTAGTAATCGGAGCACACGATCAGGCGCTTACAGGTGGCGGCGTAATGAGGTGTAAGTTTCTCGCGCAATTGCGCATCAGGCACTGCGTCCTGTAGATGCTTGAGGCAGGCGCGCGTGATTAATTTCTGCATGCGCGCATTGCCTATCGTCGCTTCGCTAAAGGTATGCAGAATAATACGCTTATAAAAATGGTAGGCCATACGTCGTAGTGGTGGAAGCAGGGCCATCAACCGATTCCAGATCTTGCGATACTCGATTTGTGGCATCGGAATCATCCAGTGTGGGGTGCGTTGGAAGACAAGTAGTTCTTCTGTTTCTTCAGCGATAGCGCCGACAATCTGGCAGGCTGTCGAACCGGTTCCAATGACGCCAACACGCTTCCCGGCTAAATCGATATCGTGATTCCAGCGGGCCGAGTGAAAGCTTGTTCCGGCAAAATCCTCCAACCCATCAATTGCGGGATAGGCGGGGTGATGCAGCACGCCTGTTGCGGAAATGACAATATCGAATTCGAATTCCTCACCACTGTGGGTGGTTAAGCGCCAGTGTGGTTTTTCGTACACCAAAGCGCGCACGGGTGTATTGAAGCGGATGTGCCGATTGACATCAAAGTTGTCCGCGACGGTTTCAAGGTAGGTCTGTATATCGCGTCCATAGGAATACCGGTGTGACCAATCCGCTTTCAGCGCGAAACTGAAGCTGTACCAACGGGAGGGAATATCACAGGACAGGCCCGGGTAGGTATTCTCGCGCCAGGTGCCACCTACGCGGCTGGATTTTTCATAGACGGTTATATCCGTATACCCTGCCCGGTTTAGCTTGACGACCGCGGCAATGCCGGACATGCCGGCCCCGATAACAGCGATACGCGGTTGTTGCTGAGATGTTGTCCAGTGCGTCACGCCGTTTATGTCCTGTTGTTTCGATGTTTGCGTGGGGGTCTATTATGGGCGCTCGCAACAGAAACCCCAAGTTTGACCTCATGCCTTACAGGCTTTTTATTGCTCAGTCGCAATATTTTTTGTGATCTGCAAAAACTCCCTGGGTAAGCGGTGTCTTCTGACACTTGAAAAAGCAATTTCAGGCCCCATTAATTGATTCAGAGGCAATGATGCCTAACTAAATAGGAGATACATTATGTCGTTAATTTTACGAAACAACCTGTTTGATTTCGACAGCTTCTTCAGTGATTCCTTCCAGGCGCCGTCGCGCTCAGGTGTGAGCACATTTCTTGCGCCTCGCGTGGATATTCAGGAGCAGGGTGATCACTACGAGATTACAGCAGAGCTGCCCGGCATCGACAGGGACGATATTCATGTTCACGTCAAGGATGGCGTTCTGACGTTAGAAGCCGAGCGCGTGAGAGCTGTAGATGACGCAAACGACGGTAAGATCATTCGACAGGAACGAGCCTGTGGCAAGTACAGACGTAGCTTTAAATTGGGTGAGAGTGTGCAGGAATCTGATATCGAGGCGTCATTCAAGGATGGTGTATTGACGCTACAAGCGCCCAAGCAGGTGGAGAAAGTGAAAGAGCGGCGTCGTATCGACGTACACTGAGGAGCCTTAGCTAACGAGCATTGCCCTGATGACTTTGTGTAACAGATTTTTCTGTCGCGCGATATTCTCAGGGTTCAGTAAATCGCCTTCCGCCAGGGAGGCGAAAATGCGTTCAGAGAGAAAGTAGCCCGTTGTCAGGTTGAACATGGCGATAAGGTTGATAGCGAGATCCGCGCGAGCCTGTTGCCTGCTCAGTTCGGATGAGCGGCTCTCACCATAGGTCGTCATGCTTTGCATGCCCTGATCAAAGAGTTTTTCCAGCCATGCGTAAACCATCTGGTTCCCTATCGAGGCACTGTCCCCCTGCAGCGCACGCTGGAAGAGTTCAGCCATGCGGGGGTGATCGTAAAGCAGGTCCGTCATGACAGCAGGCAGGTCGGTATACTCGCGCAAGCTGGACGCAGCTGACACGTGGCGCGTGAGAGCGTCTGCCATTGGGTTCAGCGCGCGAAACAGCACCGCTTCGTAGAGGGCTTGCTTGCCGGCAAAATGGTTGTATAAGCCCGGCTGTGCAATACCAGCGCGCTCAGCGATCTGGCGCAAGCTGGTACCGTCATAGCCGCGGGTGGCAAATAATTCCTCCGCCACGTCCAGTATGCGGTTCGCGGTCCGCTGTCCTTTGGTTTCGCGAGGCGCCTGATTATCATGCCCGGACATAAATTATCGACCGATTGCTAATATTTGAACAAAAAGTAGCACAAGGCCCTTCAATTATCGATGAAGGAGTGGTTATACTGCAAAAAAATTATTAACCGATAATTTATAGGCCACAAGATGAGTCACCGTATCAGTGAGTTGGTCAGTGCCGATGCCTCCCGTATCAGTCGACGTTGCTGGTCAGAGCAGTGGGTTTACGAGCTGGAAAAGAGGGCAATTTTCGGCCGTTCCTGGCTTTTTCTTGGTCACGAATCACAGATTCGTGACCCGGGTGACTTTGTGCAAGCTTATATGTGTGAAACCCCGATTATCCTGGCGCGGGGAATGAGCGGCGGTATTCATGCCAGTATCAACAGTTGCACACATCGGGGGCTGCCCGTGTGTCGCTCCGATCATGGGAATGCCAAGCGGTTTGTTTGTCCCTACCACAGCTGGTCGTATTCAGTAGAGGGAGAACTGGTCTCTATTCCGCAGGAGAGCGAGGTAAGCGGAAAGCCCGACAAAAGCAAACTGGGTTTGAAGAGGGTTCCGCGGGTCGAATCCTGGCGTGGCATGATCTTCGGCAGCTTCGATGAAACCATTGTGCCGCTGGACGACTACCTTGGTGACATGCGGTTTTACCTCGACGCATTTTTCGACCGTTTCGAAGATGGTATTGAATTCATGGGTGCTCCGCATCGCTGGATTCTTGATGCGAACTGGAAGTTGCCGGTCGAGAATCAGTTGGGTGACGTCAATCATGGTGCTTTCCTGCATGCTGCGATTATTCCCCGGGAAGCGCAGGATATTATTGAGAAAATCGGACACAGCGTCGTAACAGCCCCCGGACACGGTGCAACGTTTCGATTGATGCCGGAGGACGCGCCTGTGGACGATGTCGCCTGGGGGATGGAGGGCGTGGGCGCCATTTTAGGTGGTGCTGAGGTACAGGATTACCTGCGCGATATTCAGGCGAAGGCAGCGCAGCGGGTGGGCGATATAAGGGCCCGAATGAAGGGGCTGACGTACGGCATCTATCCTAACCTGTCTTTTCTCTGGTCCAATACGTCCTTCAAGGTGTCTCATCCGCGAGGCCCAGGTAAGGTGGAGTATTGGTCTTGGCCGGTAGTGCCCGCGGACGCTCCAGACAGCGTCAAAAAAATTCTTCGCACTAATTATTCTTCGTTTTTTGGCCCCGCAGGAATACTCGAACAGGAGGATGCGGAGGTTTG
>CAJQQW010000009.1 GCA_905480565.1 uncultured Halioglobus sp.
AGGCGAGCAAACGGGTTAGACGTAAACAGGGTAAACGACAGGAACCCGATAGCAATAGCACCCATCACAGATAACACGCGAGACAGCATCAAAAGTGGCAGCTGTGGACTGAAAACTGCCACCGCTGACGTCCACATAGCGAGTATCAACGCCCACAGCAGCAGAGAGCCCTCGTGATTGCCCCACACCGCGGAAAATTTGTACATTGGCGGCAGCAGACTGTTGCTGTGAGAGGCAACCAGAGCAACAGAAAAATCATCCTGCAGAAAAGCGGTGCTCAGGCAGGCAAAACTGATCGCCACGAACACGAACTGCCCGACTGCGAGCCCCGGAGCGAGCGCCATGAACACGCCATTTCCTCGCCATACGCCCCAGGCGGGCAGTGCGACGAGCAACACTGCGAGGCACAGGGCTATAATGAGGGCGAAGTGGCCCACTTCAGGAATCATCTGGCCTGCCCCTTCTTGTCATATCCCGATTTTTCCAATGCCTCAGCCACCTCCGGCGGCATATAGTTTTCATCGTGTTTTGCCAGCACTTCAGTCGCCTGCAGCACCCCGTTTTCATCAAGCTTACCCGCGGCAACAGCACCCTGACCCTCGCCAAAGAGGTCAGGCAGAATGCCTGCATACACTACCGGAACTTGCGCTTCATAATCGGTTAACGTAAAGCTGACTTCGAGACTGTCCTGACTTCGCTGCACACTGTCCTCAAGCACCATTCCACCAACGCGAATAGACTGCCCGACAGGCGCTCCGCCAGCAGCCACTTCCGCAGGAGGAAAAAACAAATTGATATTGCCTCGTAGGGCGTAGGTCACCAGACCTGCCGCGACACTGGAAAACACGACCAGAAATAGAACAAGGATCAGTCGCTGCCTACGCACAGGATGCATTAGCGCGCCCCCTTCCCGGTAGCATAACCACTTTCTTGCCGAGCCAGCTCAGTGGCAATCCGGCGTAACAGTCGCCTTCGGCGCAGTGCGGGGAGCAACAGTATCGCGCTGATAATCAACAGCGTAATAAGGTAGGCGACCCACACGAAACTACCGTGACCCTCCATAGACAGGGCCGCTTGCAAACTGTCGAAATACATCAGTGCGCCCCATCCTGCTTAACAAGCTTGCGCACCCAGGCGGTGCGAGACTCTCGCTGCACGAGCTCCGCGCGCATATTCATCAACAGACAGCAGGTAAACAGTGCATAAAACGCACCGATCATGAGCAACAGCGGATACAGCATACTACTGTCAATGGCAGACTCTCCGGAAAACTTAATGGACGCCGGCTGATGCAGGCTGTACCACCAGTCAACCGATTTATAAATGATAGGAATGTTAACCATACCGACAAGAGACAGTATTGCACACGCCCTTCCTGCGGCCTCTTTATTATCAAAGGCCTCATAAAGCGCTACCACGCCCAGATAAAGAAAAAGCAGGATCAACATGGACGTAATTCTGGCGTCCCACTCCCACCAGGTACCCCATGTGGGCTTACCCCAGAGAGCGCCCGTAAACAATGCGATGAACGTTAGTGCCGCCCCGATAGGCGCAGCCGCTTTCATCGCGACATCGGCCATTTTCATCCGCCAGATCAGGCTAACGGCGCCCGCGATTGCCATCACATAGTAACCAGCTAGCGCAACAACCGCAGACGGCACGTGGATATAGATAATGCGATAACTATTCCCCTGGCGAAAATCAGGTGAAGTAAACAACAGACCCCAGACCGCGCCCACCAACAATGCCATGATCGTCACAGGCAAAAGCCAACGCAGGATACTACCAGCGATATCATATAACCACGGAGGGGAGCCTAACTTGTGAAAAAAAGACCACATAACGGCGTGATTATACAGTCCCTTCTGTGCCGCACCAATGCGGGAAAACAATGGGCACGAATTCAGGCATCGATGCTAATCCGCAAACCTGCAGCGGTCGCCAGCGGGCCTAACGCGATCGCCAAAGACAGCATAGCGCCCAGCAGGGCTAAAAACGGTCCCGCAGGGGATCCTGATACCGCAGCCTGCACCGCCGCAGTGCCGAAAATAAGCACCGGTATATAAAGAGGAAGAATTAGCAGTGAAATGAGCATCCCACCGCGCTTCAGCCCAACTGTTAACGCCGCGCCTATACCGCCCACGAGGCTGAGCACCGCGGTACCCAGCGCCAGACTGACCACCAATGTACCTACAGCCGCTGCCGGCAAGTTCAGCATCAGAGCGAAGACCGGCGATACGAGAGCCAACAACAACCCGGTTACGATCCAGTGTGCACATAGATAAGCAAGGACTGACAGGTAAAGCGGTTGTGGCGCCAACAGCAGCTGTTCAAGGCTGCCATCGTCGAAATCGCTACGAAATACACTGTCGGAGGTGAGTAGACTGGACAGCAGAGCAATAATCCATATAGCGCCCGGCGCAATCATGGCGAGCTGTTCGCTGGCCGGACCGATTCCGAGAGGGAACATCGCCACCACAATAGCGAAAAATACCAAAGGGTTGCCTATCTCGATGGGGCGGCGAATCGCCAGGGATAGCTGTCGTCGCAACAACATCAAACAAAACGGCACTGTCGTGGGTGCACTCACGGTATCCGAGCCCCGTCGAGAGACAGGTGATGGACAGCATGGTCGACATGCAATGGCTGATGAGATGTCACAACAACCGCGCCGCCATGCGCAACGTGCGCTGCGATCCTGTCCTGCAACTCACTCACCCCGTCTGCATCGATTGCAGTAAAAGGTTCGTCCAGCAACCAAAGCCTTGTATCGCTCAGAAAAAGTCGCGCGAGGTTCACCCGCCGTTGCTGTCCCGCTGATAATGCGTGGCTGGGCGTATCTTCAAAACCGCAGAGGCCCACGCGCTGCAGCGCCTGTTCGATTTGCTCATCCGGAAAAACACACCCGCCACTGACATGCCATGACAGATTTTCCCGTGCACTTAGCAAACCTTTTACCGCCGCCTGATGCCCCACGTATAGTGGTACTTCGGCCCGACTGACCCACCCATCGAAGCCGTAACGAGACAAGCCTGCAAGAATGCGCAAGAGGCTGGTCTTGCCCGCTCCGTTGCCACCCCCAAGCTGCCATAACTCTCCCGCCCGGATGGCGAAGGAGAGGGATTCAAACAATACTCTTCCACCACGCACCAGACCGAGGTCTGTAACCTCTGCCAGCAACTCTCCGACGGCACTGTCTGTCATGGCACGGTGGCCACCGAAACAAGGGGAATATGCAGCTCGTCATCACGCTCGACACGCAGATTATCGAAGTCGAATAAATGACGGTCACCCAGCTGAGAGGGAGACACATTGCACAGACTGCGAAAAATAGATTCGGTGCGTCCCGGATACTCTCGCTCCCAGCCCTCGAGCATCTTTTTCACTTGCTTACGCTGCAAATTCTCCTGGGATCCACACAGGTTGCAGGGAATAATGGGGTATGCCTTGTATTGCGCCAAGCGCGACAGGTCGGCCTCGCGGCAATAGGCCAACGGCCGAATAACTACATTTTTCTTATCATCGCTTAGCAATTTTGGCGGCATCGCCTTTAATTTTCCGGCGAAAAACATATTCAGAAAAAGGGTTTCAACAATATCGTCCCGATGGTGACCCAAGGCGATGCGGGTCGCGCCAATCTGCTGAGCGAAGCCATACAAATTACCCCGCCGCAGACGGGAACAAAGCCCACACGTGGTCTTGCCCTCCGGCACGACCTCTTTGACGATGCTGTAGGTATCCTTTTCCAGCACGTAGAACGGGATATTCAAGCGCGACAGGTACGCTGGTAACACCTCTTCCGGAAATCCCGGCTGTTTCTGATCCAGGTTGACGGCCACTAACTCGAAATCCACAGGGGCGCTGCGCTGCAAGCTGATCAGGATATCCAGCATGGCGTAGGAATCTTTACCGCCTGACACACACACCATCACCTTGTCACCCTGCTCGATCATACTGTAATCGACGATGGCATTACCTGCGTGGCGCCTCAGGCGTTTTTGCAGCTTGTTGTATTCCAGTTTATCCCGGCGGGAAAGGTTGCGCACGTTGATAGCCGTTAGTCCTTGATTTGTCGAGTATTTTACAAGTTAG
>CAJQQW010000010.1 GCA_905480565.1 uncultured Halioglobus sp.
ACCCTGGCGACCATGGCGCCTAATCCACACCTCGTAAATGTCCCTACTATGGTCGGGGGACAGGGCGCAGCGGCGGTCCGGACATTCTATGCCAAGCGTCTGATAGGCCAGTTTTTTCCGCCCGATGCCGTATTTGAGAATTTATCAAGAACCTACGGCGAGGACCGGCTTGTCGATGAACTCATCATATCGTTCACTCATACGATAAAGATGGATCATATTCTTCCCGGCGTTGAGCCGACCGGAAAACCTGTAGAGGCCGTTTTTGTCGTGATTGTTGGTATTGAAGGTGACAAGGTCTCTTACGAGCACATTCTCTGGGATCAGGCGAGTGTTCTTGTCCAGATTGGCCTGCTCGATCCTGAGGGACTGCCGGTTGTCGGAGCAGGTGCTGCAGCAAAACTGAGAAACCCCGCTTTACCCGATCCTTTTTTCAATGAAGGATAAGGGGGAGCCGCGGCTGTGCTTCAGTGCGATGCTATCGCTGGCACAGTAGGCCTGATTGAGGCTCGGCGCGGAAACTGGCTATAGCCTTCGGCAGGGCGCGCAATTTCCGTTACTGTCGGTTTTCTCTCTAACACTGCTAGCCGTCGCTATAGCACGTTAGTAGACCCATGCTCAGCGATGATCTCATTGTTAATGATTGCCTGTTCAGCACCCGCATCGACCTTGCTGCAATGGCCGTTTTCCCATTTTTCGTACGCCGCATAGTCGGGCTCGCCCACCTTTGTTAAGGTATCCCAAACAAGAAGGCAGAGTTCGAGGCCTGACAAAAGGTCTGATCGCCGTGCTTCGTCGAGAAGACTTGACATCGTCGAACGGTCACGAGACACGCGCAGGCCATCGGCTACATCCAGATGGATGAAATCGCGATCATTCGCCGAGAAGGTGGGCCAGTCTATGGGCAGCTTTGGCTTGCCGGTTCGCGCGAAACCAGCCCATGCGGACATCATAATTTCGCGCATTTCCTCCCGGGATTCACTTTCCGGATAAATGTAGTCAGATATTGGACCATAGGTATAGTTTCCAGTGACAAATGCGATATCAATGCCATGTGCGGCGCCGATCAGCTTTGGAAAATCTGCAAAAAAAGAATCCTCCTGATCATCCCAATCGAAACGATAGGCATATAAGTCGGGGTATCCCGCCTTTTCCATCGCGGACAGAGGTTCGTCAACGCCCCTTACTTTCCAGGCATCCGAACGGATACGCGTCCAGAAGCCGTAGAGTTCAGGATTTTTAATTTTCAGGCGCGGCGGTAACAGACGCGTGAAAAGATAGTTGGCATCCACAAAATATCGGTGCATGCCCAGCCATAACGTCACCTCGTCACGGTTTGCCCCTGCGATAACAGGCACCCCTTTGGCCTTCGTGCTGTCTGCTAATGCGGCGAGCATCCCCTCCTTGGGAATAACGATCCCATCAGCTGTCGACAGCGGCACATCACCATCGTTATCGAGTGCAGCGTAATGCTCTAACAGCCGAGTACCTGAAACCCGATAGACAGATTCTGCCGTCACATTCGGCAGATCGCCCGCATCAACCATGGCTGAAAACAACTGCGAACTGGAGCGGCGCATTTGGGGATGATCATTGCTTTGATTGATAGCTTCCTGCACGGTCGCTGTTTCCAGATACCCTGACTGTGAAATTGCCTTGTGAAATAGGCCGTCACTCAATGGACTAACCAGTAGCGCAAAGACATTATGCCCACCCGCCGATTCGCCGAAGATCGTGACGTTATCTGGATCACCGCCGAACTTTTCAATATTATTTTGCACCCACCCCAGTGCCTGAATAATATCCAGCGTGCCGAAATTCGAACTACGATCAAGGCCCTTCGACGTATCTTGCACGACAGGATGACTCAGCCAACCAAGTGGTCCGAGTCGATAGTTTATAGTCACAACGACCACGTTTTCGGTTTCAACCAGCGAGGAAAAATCGTAATAACCTTTGTAACCTGCGGTATTCCCGCCCCCGTGAATCCAGAACATAACGGGCAGAGACTCCTCAGCCTTGGCAGTCAGGGGCGCTTTTATGTCGAGGTACAGACAATCCTCCGACCCGACAACGCCTTCGCCCGGCACACCGCCTGCGTCACTCGCAATCTGCAGGCACGCAACAGTATCTCGAGTAACAGTTTTTTTGAAAGGTAACTCTACAGGCCGCGGGGCACGCCAGCGTAAATCGTCAATTGGCGGTTGCGCATATGGAATGTCTCGCCAGGTCTTTACCGTATCGTCGATTTCGGCAATGACCGGGCCAGACGTTGTCTCTACGCGCAGATGATTGGATAAAGGATTGGTGTCGCTTCCCGTTGAGCATGCGAGAACAATAATGAGTGCTAGCACGATGGGTACAAAACGACTAATGCGGATCATCAACATGTTGGAAATCTCGATTCGCTGTTAGGGCGTGGTATTCCATTATAGGCCCGACGTGTTGCGAATACCTAGAGCCTCGACGGAGGCGCGGAAGGGCAGTTACTTTGCCATGCCAGTGACAGTGAAACACAAATATGGAAATATAAATCGTCGATAAATCAATAGGATGCGTCCTAACTAATCGTTCTTCAGGCCTGCTGTCTCACCGGTCATGTGCTGATATTGAACAAATAGGCCAGAGGCGGCCGGGAGTGTGAACTGCTTAGCCGGTAGGCATCGCAGACAGGCTCGATACTGTCCGCGAGGCGCTCTCTAACTCAATTTTCCGATAGCGAATAGGAAAACTAAGTCGTTATATTTCATACGTGATACCGAGGGGACGACGTGCGACAAAACAATGGATACCCGCTATTGCCTCTGTGCAATCACGTGATCTTGCGGTGTCTGATCTACCGCATGAACATCGGCAGGTGGATGTTTGCTTGTATGCCCCGTTTCGGTCGGGCCGGCTGAAAAAACTGCTTATGCGTTGGCCTCGGGATCGAAAGTGATCTGCATTTCCTTGATGCCGTTAACAAAATAGTCCCTGACGTATTTAACCGGCTCGGAAAATTTCGGATTTTTTAGCCTGGGAAGAAGCTCTTTGAACATAATGTTCATTTCCATACGAGCGAGATGCGAACCTAGACAAAAGTGCTGGCCAATGCCAAAGGCGCGGTGCTCGCGGTAAAGCCCAGGCATACGTTGAGCCCGGGTTATATCAAAGCTCAGGGGGTCGTCAAACACGTTTTCATCCAGGTTAATGGAATGCCAGTGCAAAATAAGTTTATCACCCTTCAAAAGTTGCTGGCCTCCAATTTCAATATCCTCTTTTAACGTGCGCCGCATACCAGAGAATGCGGCGTTGTAACGCAGCATCTCTTCGCAGGCATCGGGTATCAGGTCTGGATCGTCAACCAGCATTTGCAGTTGATCTGGATGCTCCATCAACAGCCGCATGCCGTGCGCGGTAACAGATCTTGTGCTTTCGTTGCCGGCAACAATTAGTAATAGAAAGAAAAGTTGAAATTCGGTGTCCGTGAGCTTCTCATTTTCCACTATCCCGTCCAGTAAAGCCCCGACGATGTTCGTTAGTGGCGTCTCGGCATGTTTTTTAGCCAACTCTCCCGCATAGAGGTAGATGTTTGCCGATGCTTCCTGCGCGGTTGCTTCGGGATCATCTCCGGACATGTCTGCATCTTCCATAAACATCATCTGGTTGGTCCACGTAAAAATCTTTTTGCGGTCCTCTTTGGGTACGCCACACAGATCAAGAATCGCCATCAGTGGCAGTTCGCTAGCAACCTCATAGACAAACTCGCACCGCCCCTGAGACGCTACCTTGTCAATGATCTCTCTGGCATATCGGGCAAATGTCTCGTGATAATTTTCTACGGCTTTGGGCGTGAAGGCGTTACGACCGATGCGACGAAATTTTTGATGTTTTGGCGGATCCATATTGACCAGCATCTGTGCTTGCATGGCAATGGTTTCATCGTCGAACTCAGTAGGAACGGCCGTTCTTTCTTCGCTTGAAAAGATTAGCGGATGCTTGCCAATAAAATCTGCTTCCTCCCGGCCCATCACCGCCCAATAGGGAATGCCTGTAAGCGGGTCTTCAATTTTTACAATAGGTCCCCCGGCTTGCTGGCGAAGCTCTTGCAGCTTCACCTGGTGGTTGCCCGTGACGTAAAAATCCGGGTCCAGAATATTGGCGTAAGGGCAAACAGACATTAACGGTACTCCTGTGAATGATAGGGAAGACTGGGCCCCGAGCCAAGTCTATCGAACTAAGGCAAGTGTAGGCGCTAATTCGATCATAACAAGTTAAAACATTACTGAATTTGCATGATCATAACGTATCCCTAACCCCGGGTTTCTTGACGTATTGGCGGTAGCTGAGCCTTCATTATTCAACAGCTCCTTGCTTGACCCAGAGTTATATCAGAGACATACGGTGGATCGGCTGTGAGTTGATGTTGCGGTCGCTTATGGCTTTTTTCGCCCCAGGTGCACTATTCCGTTACTTGTCCGGCGATGATCCGCCGGAGAGTGATTGATCTGCCGCGGACTGCGAAGGTAAGAGATTGTTAGTTTACGACGGCTATACATTTCACAAGCTGCAACACTGGAGATAATCGCATCTTGGAAGCAACTGCTATACTGTGACTGCGGGTGTTTACAAAGACGCACTCGGGCGATGCGGGATCGCCTGCCAATATTTAAGTCTCGCGTGCTCAATTTTTATTTGGGGAAATGTTCATGCCAAAAAAGCCGATGATGAAGCGCCGTGCCGTGGTGAGAGGCATCGCAGCCTCCTCGCTACTTCCTCTATTGGGAGCCAACCTGATGGGCTGTTCCGATAGCTCAGATAGTGGCGCGCAAGAATTCGATGATATCGACGTGGAG
>CAJQQW010000011.1 GCA_905480565.1 uncultured Halioglobus sp.
ATATGAAAATGTTTGCGCGGATGGAGGCCATGATCGGCTCCATGACCCCCAGAGAGCGCCGCAACCCGGAGCTGATTCAGGGGAGCCGCAAGCGGCGCATTACCCGGGGTTCCGGTACTGAGGTGCAGGATCTCAACCGCCTGCTGAAGCAGCACAAACAGATGCAGAAAATGATGAAAAAGATGAAGGGCGGCGGGATGGAGAAGATGATGCGTGGCCTCGGTGGCATGATGCCACCCGGCGGACCGGGAGCCATGCCGCCGCGTTAGGGCCGTGTCCTGTGAGCTTTCCCCGCTCATGCGACGCCATAAGTCGTGGATTTACCTGAAAAAGAGTGCACTTCGGGCTTTAACATGCCGTCTGTTTTCCGTATGATACGCCACCTTTCCGGCCTAGTGCTGGTGGTTTGTCGTGGGTGTGACTGCAGGAACGAGCCTGATGCCCACATTTTTCAGGAAAACACGCATTATGGTAACTATTCGTCTTTCTCGAAGTGGCGCCAAAAAGCGCCCCTTTTACCACGTGACAGTCACTGACAGTCGCAACTCGCGGGATGGTCGCTTCATTGAGCGCGTCGGCTTCTTTAACCCGGTAGCCCGGGGTCAGGAAGAGCGTCTGCGTATCGACACCGATCGTGTCGAATACTGGCAGGGCCAGGGCGCGCAGGTTTCGGAACGTGTGGCCAAATTGTTGAAGGATGCTGCTGCAGCGGCCTGAGGTGATGCCGGCTGATCGCAGGCGGTATACATGATTGAGTCTGCCGCTGACGGGATGCTGGTGATAGGAAAGATTACCGGCTGCTACGGTCTCAAGGGCTGGGTGAAAGTCCACTCCTACACCGAGCCGCCTGAAAACTTTCTGGAATTTGGTGGTTGGCAACTGAAACGCCGTGACAGTTATGAAGCTGTCGATTTTGACAGCGGTAGTTCTCGGGGCAAGGGCCTTGTGGCCCACATAGCGGGTGTCGATGATCGCACCCTCGCAGAGGCTTACCGAGGGTGTGAAGTGTGCATCCCCGAGAGTGCTCTGCCGCCGCTGCCGGAGGGCGATTATTACTGGAAGGATTTGCAGGGTTTGCAGGTCTGGAACCGGCAGGGTGACGACAGGGTTTTGTTCGGTGTGGTGGACTACCTGATTGAAACCGGCGCCAATGATGTACTGGTAGTAGCGGCCTGTGAAGGCAGCATAGATGAGCGGGAACGCCTGATTCCCTATTTGCCCGGCCAGTCGGTTGGCCGGGTTGATCTGGCATCGGGAGTGATAGAGGTTGATTGGTTCGTCGACGAGTGATGTGCTCGAACAGCAGTCTGGAGAGGGTGTCGCGCGTATTGGCGTGGTGAGTCTCTTTCCTGAGATGTTCGCCGCAGTGAGCGAACACGGCGTGACAGGTAGAGCGGTCAGAGAAGGCCTGGTGAGTCTTTTTCACCAGAATCCACGAGATTATGCAGTGGATGCTCACCGAACAGTGGATGACAGACCCTACGGCGGTGGCCCGGGTATGTTGATGAAAATTGATCCCCTGCAGCAAGCAATTGCGGCGGCAAGGTCGGCCACGGGAGAAAGCAGCCGCGTGATTTATATGTCGCCCCAGGGGCGGCCTTTCGATCATGCCAAGGCTCTGGAATTGTCGCAACTGGATGGAATAGTGTTGCTTGCCGGGCGGTACGAGGGTGTTGACGAGCGTTTGATAGACGCCGATGTGGATGAGGAGCTGTCCATCGGTGATTACGTATTAACTGGCGGAGAACTGGCTGCCATGGTGGTGATCGATGCGGTCGTTCGCCAAAAACCCGGCGTGCTGGGTCACGGGTCATCCGCGGCGGAGGATTCGTTTGCGAATGGTCTGTTGGACTGTCCGCATTACACCAGACCAGAGGTCTATGGGGGCGAACGCGTTCCCGACATATTGCTCAGCGGCGATCACGATAAGATTCGACGCTGGCGGCTGCAACAGTCCCTGGGAAGAACATGGGAACGGCGGCCGGATTTACTGCAGAACAGGGCCCTTGGGGCCGAGGAAGAAGCGCTGTTGGCGGAGTATCTCAGGCAACGGCAGTAGTTAAGACGCGCTAGCTGTGAAGCTGGCAGATGATTGAACAGGAGTACGACATGAGCACAAATAAGGTCATATCCGAGCTTGAAGCAGAGCAGATGGGAAAGGAAATTCCCGAGTTTGGCCCCGGTGATACCGTGGTTGTGCAGGTTAAGGTAAAGGAGGGCACCCGTGAGCGCCTGCAGGCATTTGAAGGCGTATGCATAGGCAAGCGTAACCGCGCACTCAACTCCGCGTTCACGGTACGCAAGATTTCTCATGGTGTCGGTGTGGAACGTACCTTCCAGACTTACAGCCCCGTCGTCGACAGCATTTCCGTCAAACGTCGCGGTGACGTGCGTCAGGCGAAGCTGTATTACCTGCGTGAGCTGAGCGGTCGTGCTGCGAGAATCAAGGAGCGGTTGTAGTCGCCCTGGCGAATGTATCAAAAAGCGGCCATTGGCCGCTTTTTTTGTGCCGGGAGTTTGCCGTGCCCGGCGCAGGGCCCGACTGCAGTGCGTCTGTCTGAACCTGTCGCGTTTCATGGTAGGCTCTGGCTATGAGCAAAGATGCCCTGAACAGCCCCGATATCGACGCGTTTATCGACGCCATTTGGATGGAAAAGGGCCTTAGCAGTAATACCCTGGCCGCGTATCGCCGTGATCTATCACAGTTCCATGAGTGGTTGTTGCAAAACGGTGACACTGCGATTCGTGAAGCGACGCGTCAGTCCCTGCAAGCGTATCTCGGCGCGCGCATGGAGCGTGGGCAGTCAAACCGCTCCGCAGCGAGGTTTCTGTCCTGTGCACGCGGCTTTTACCACTACCAGCTGCGCGAGGGCCGGATCTCGGTCGACCCGACACTGGATATTGACAGTCCTCGTCTTGGCAGGTCACTTCCCAGAGCACTGTCAGAAACCGATGTGGACAAGCTGCTGCAGGCTCCTGATTGTGCTGTGGCCCTGGAGGCAAGAGACCGCACCATGCTGGAGTTGTTATATGCCTGCGGGCTGAGGGTGAGTGAACTGATCAGTCTTGAAATGTCGCAGTTGAGCATGAATCAGGGCGTCGTGCGGGTTTTTGGTAAAGGCAGTAAGGAGCGCCTTGTGCCTGTTGGGGAGGAGGCCATGCGCTGGATGCAGCGCTACCTGGCGGGCCCCCGGGGTGATCTTCTCAAGGGTATTCCCTCGGAGGTGGTGTTTCCCAGTCGCAGGGGGTCGCAAATGACTCGCCAGGCCTTCTGGTATCGTATTAAACTCTACGCTGAGCGGGCAGAGATCAAAAAGCACTTGTCTCCGCATACGCTGCGCCATGCATTTGCCACCCATTTACTGAATCATGGGGCGGATTTGCGTGTGGTCCAAATGTTGTTGGGACACAGCGACCTGTCGACCACTCAGATTTATACCCATGTCGCGCAGCAGCGAATGCAGGAATTACATGAGCAGCACCATCCCCGGGGTTGAGGAACTAAGACGCCGGTTTTCGTTCCAAAGAGTACCGAACAGACCAAACCAGTGGCGCAGTCCACCAAAGATGAGGACAACACATGATTGACCGTATGATGAAAACAGCCCTTGTGGCTCTACTCCTGGCGATGGCTTCGTTGGTCAGTGCGGGCGAACCGCTGAGCGATGCGCAGGTCGAGACCCTCAGAAAGGCGCTGGAAAAACCCAACATGGGACTGAAGGTGATCAGCGCTCAAACGACCGGTGTGCCCAATCTGGTCGAGGTGCAACTGAGTGAGGGCCCAATGATTTACTCAACCCTTGAGGGTGACTACTTTATCGTCGGAGACCTTTACGAGGTCGGCCCGGAAAGCTATGTCAATCTCGCGGAGCAGCGCCGTGATGCCTTGCGCATGGAGACACTTGCAGAGCTGAATCGGGATGACATGATCATCTTCGCGCCCGAAAAAGAAACCCGCAGCTATATCACGGTTTTCTTTGACGATACCTGCTACTACTGCCAGAAGTTGCATGGCGAGGTCGCGGAGTTAAACGCCAATGGTGTTGAGGTGCGTTATCTCGCCTATCCCCGCGCAGGTATGAGTTCCGATGCTTACAAGAACCTTGCGAGTGCCTGGTGCGCTGATGATCCGAATGAAACGCTGGTCAAGCTGATCAACAAGGAGTC
Source organism: uncultured Halioglobus sp. (assembly GCA_905480565.1). Classification (GTDB taxonomy): domain Bacteria; phylum Pseudomonadota; class Gammaproteobacteria; order Pseudomonadales; family Halieaceae; genus Marimicrobium. Next base: position 4,168 of record CAJQQW010000011.1, read on the forward strand.
TGTCCCCGTCAATATTTGTGAGGGCAACCCGGTCGCCGCCCAATTTCAGCTGGGTCAGGAGTTAGGCGTGCGGGGCACGCCGGCCATTATCACGGAAGGAGGCAAAATGATTCCTGGCTACCAGTCGGCCAGCGAGTTAATGGCGACGCTCGGTCTAGACTAGATCGTTGCCAGAACGAGACGGCTGCGCCCTGTATCCGTCTCCCGGGCTCGCCGAAAAAAGCTGTCAATAATGCGCCGACGCCCGCCGTCGCGTTGACAGTGGGGGGCTGACTCAGTAGTGTTGCCACCCCGTTTATTGCGCGGTCTGTGGCCGCGAATCTAGCAGGGTTGACAGCCGTGGATAATGAATTTCGGCGTATCGAGCGACTGCCGCCATACGTCTTTAATATTATTGGTGATCTCAAGCAGGAGGCCAGAGCCGCCGGTGAGGATGTCATCGATTTTGGCATGGGCAACCCTGATCAACCGACCCCCGAGCACATTGTCGACAAACTGGTAGAGACGGCGCGTCGTGGTGATACGCACCGCTATTCGCAGTCGAAGGGCATTCCTCGCCTGCGCAAGGCGATTTGCGACTGGTACGAGCGTCGCTACAGCGTCACCTTGGACCCAGGTAAAGAGGCTATCGTGACTCTAGGTTCCAAAGAAGGGCTCGCCCATCTGGCGTTGGCCACCACCGGGCCGGGAGACGCGATACTGGTGCCTAATCCCTCTTATCCGATACACCCCTATGGTTTTGTGATCTCAGGCGCGGATATTCGCCACGTGCCCGCGGCGGGAAGTGAGGAAGAGTTTTTCAGCGAGTTGGAGAAAGCAATCCAGAACAGTTGGCCCCGGCCCAAAATGCTGGTGCTCAATTTCCCGTCCAACCCGACCTCTCAATGCGTTGAGCTCGACTTTTACGAGCGCGTAGTTGCCATTGCGCGGGAACACTCGATCTGGGTGGTACAGGATCTGGCGTATGCGGATCTGTGCTACGACGGTTATGTCGCCCCCTCTATCCTGCAGGTAGAGGGAGCCCGCGAAGTCGCTGTGGAATTTTTCAGTATGTCCAAGAGTTATAATATGCCCGGCTGGCGAGTGGGTTTTTGTTGTGGCAACGAGGTGTTGATCGCGGCTCTCGCCCGCATGAAGTCCTACCTTGACTACGGCATGTTCACTCCCATACAGGTGGCAGCGATTGCCGCGTTAGAGGGTGATCAGAGCTGTGTCGCCGAAATCAATGCAATGTACCAGTCGCGGCGGGACGTACTGTGCAGTGGACTCAACGCTGCGGGTTGGCCGGTGGCGTCGCCCAAAGCGACCATGTTTGTATGGGCCAGTGTTCCAGAATTTTATCAGGAAATGGGCTCACTGGAGTTCAGTAAGAAATTGCTGCGTGAAGCCAAGGTCGCTGTATCTCCTGGTATTGGATTCGGTGAGTATGGAGAAGGCTATGTGCGCTTCGGGCTTATTGAGAATGAGCACCGGACGCGACAGGCCATCCGCAGCATAAAACGAATGATCAGAAACGACGGCTTCGACTGACCTTTTGTAAGCGGGGCCCTTATCGGGTAAGTAAATGAGTTCACCATTAAAAATTGGTATCTGCGGTCTCGGCACAGTTGGCAGCGGCACCTTCAACTTACTGCATGAAAATGAAGATCTTTTGCAGACGAGGGCAGGTTTGTCTCTGGACGTCGTGCACGTGGGTGCGCGGCGGGACAACCCAGCCTGTGATACGTCGGACGTGCGGGTCAGTCGTGATGTCTTCGCGGTCGCAGCGGACCCAGAGGTGGCTGTACTTGTTGAGCTGGTCGGCGGCACCACTGTCGCCAGGGAATTGGTTGAGGCAGCCCTTCGTGCCGGTAAGCATGTTGTTACTGCCAACAAGGCCTTGATTGCAGAGCACGGTAACGCGTTGTTCGCATTGGCCGTGGAACATAACGTGCAGCTTCGCTACGAGGCAGCGATTGCCGGTGGTATCCCCATCGTCAAAGCTCTCCGCGAGGGCCTGTCAGGCAATCGTATCGAATGGCTGGCCGGTATTATCAACGGCACTACTAATTTTATACTGACCGAGATGCGCGATAAGGGCCGCGATTTCGCCGATGTCCTGGCAGAAGCTCAGGCTCTGGGTTATGCGGAAGCCGACCCCACCTTCGATGTAGAGGGCATCGATGCGGCACACAAACTGGTGATCCTTGCATCCTTGGCATTCGGAATGCCGCTAAAGTTTGAATCAGTCTATACGGAAGGCATTACGCGCTTGCAGCCTCAGGATGTTGCTTATGCCGAGGAGCTTGGTTATGTAATCAAACACCTCGGTATTGCGCGGCAAAATAATCAGGGGGTTGAATTGCGGGTGCACCCCACCCTGATTCCTCGGCAGCGTCTGCTTGCCAATGTCGACGGTGTCCGAAATGCGGTATTGATTGAAGGCAATGCAGTGGGTCCGACACTGTATTGCGGCGCTGGCGCCGGAGCTCGTCCCACGGCCTCCGCTGTAGTGGCAGATCTGGTCGATCTGGGTCGGGCAGCATACAGTGCTGCCCCCTCGCAGTTGCCGGCCCTTGGGGTGGCGTCGGCTTGTCTTCAGGATCTGCCGGTGCTCGCCATGGAGGATGTGGAATCGCCCTGGTATCTGCGTATGGAGGCGCAGGATAAGCCCGGCGTAATGTCCAGGGTAACCAGTTTGTTCAGCGAACAGGGTATCAGTATCGAAGCACTGATTCAGAAGGCGCCGCTGGAGGGGCAGACTCTGGTCTCTGTGATTGTAGTGACTAACCAGGCGCGTCAGGGTAGTGTCGAAGACGCAGTTCGTGCGATAGAGGGCCTCGACTCGATTGACGGCGATGTAACGTGCATACGGGTCGAGCAACTGGACGGGTAGCGCGTTAATAGTGAGGTGTCGGTGAAATACATCAGCACGCGGGGCAAAGCTCCCGCGCTCGATTTTGAACAGGTTCTTCTTACCGGTCTTGCGTCGGATGGGGGCCTCTATGTGCCCGAGACGCTGCCAACATTCAGCGCCGAGGAAATTGCGTCCATGGCGGGGCTTGAGTACCCGGAGCTGGCACGCAGAATTATTACGCCATTCGTGGCGGGCTGTATTCCAGATGATGATCTGGTGGTCATACTCGAGAAAACCTACGCGGAATTTCGCCACACGGCTATCGCCCCTCTTGTGCAGGTGGGCGCCAATCAATGGGTGCTGGAATTGTTTCACGGTCCAACACTGGCCTTTAAGGACTTTGCGTTACAGTTGCTCGGCCGTCTGCTTGATTACGTGCTGGAGCGCCGTCATCAGAAAGTGGTCATCATGGGTGCAACGTCCGGCGATACAGGTTCTGCTGCGATCGAGGGTTGCCGACATTGCGATAATATCGATATTTTTATACTGCACCCCCATAACCGGGTCTCGGATGTGCAGCGTAAGCAGATGACCTCGGTTGAGGGAGATAATATTCACAACCTCGCGGTCGAGGGTAATTTCGACGACTGTCAGGCGATGGTAAAAGCAAGCTTCAGTGACAAGCGCTTTCTTCCCCGGGACCGCGGACTAGTGGCGGTCAACTCGATTAACTGGGCTCGAATTATGGCTCAGATTGTGTACTATTTTTACGCAGCGGTTGCTTTGGGCGCCCCTCATCGCCCGGTGGCATTTTCGGTACCCACCGGTAACTTCGGTGATATTTTTGCCGGCTATCTGGCGCGTCAGATGGGCCTGCCCGTGGAGCAACTGATCATCGCCACCAATCGCAATGATGTATTGCACCGGGTGATGACCGAGAGTACATACGGGCGCCAGCCTCTGGCGCATACGTTGTCACCCAGTATGGATATTACCGTTTCAAGTAATTTTGAGCGGCTGTTGTTCGACCTCTACGATCGCAAGGGCACCGCCATTGCTGAGCTGATGAATCAGTTAGAGTCTCACGATGTTCGCTTCAGTGACGCCGCTATGGCGGAGGCTCGCAAGCTGTTTAGCAGTCATTGCGTATCGGATACTCAGACCTGCGAGCAGATTGCCTCTATCTGGCGAGAGAGCGAGTACCTTTTGGACCCCCACAGCGCTATCGGGGTGCATGCCGCACTGAGCGCGGGTTTGGCGTCAGGTGTGCCGGTGGTCAGCCTTGCCACGGCACATCCTGCTAAGTTCCCCGAGGCCATGGCCGCCGCAGGGCTAAATGATGCAGTAGCGCTGCCGCCGCATCTTGCGGACCTGTTTGATCGTCCAGAGCGCTTTGAGGTGTTACCCAACGACCTGACAGCGGTGCAGGCCTTTATTTCTGCC
>CAJQQW010000012.1 GCA_905480565.1 uncultured Halioglobus sp.
CAGTGTTTTTACCGCTGACGTTTATTACCGGGCTTCTGGGTATCAATGTTGCTGGTGTTCCTGATGCTCACGACCCGCTGGCCTTCTGGCGAGTCTGTGGGTTCCTGTTGTTTATCGGGGTACTGGCGGTTGTGGTTATCAAGTGGAAAAAATGGATGTGACTAACAAGCAGTATCCTCAGGCGGATATGTCAACAGTGATAATTTTGATAGTCCAGAAAATCTGAGCCATCTTTTGGAAAATCATAACGCTCACAAAAGTAGATGCATCCACCGTCGCTTGAGGCTCTATCAATCCATGTGATACCCGCACCGGTGGCCATGGCCTTGCAGAACACAGTGACCAGATCGTCTAGGTCGCAATCGGTTTCATCGAAGCCACCGGGAAAGCCACACACCATGTTGGCGCTATTATCGTAGACCTCGCGCAGCGCGGGTTTTTCCGTAAAATAAAACGCAGCCCTTGTCTGCATTTTCCAATAAAAATCTTCCTTTTTTGCGGCTATGATGGCTCTTTCACGGCAACGTTGCTCGACTAATGCTCGCTTGGCAGGCGACAGGGGTTCTAGCGATGCTGGGGCATCGCAGCTGCCACTGTCATCAGGGAGTGGCGTGCTGGCGAAAGCGCCTACGCTCAGCACTAGAGTCAATCAAACGTGGTCACACATAGTCAGCGACATAGCGAACAAAAGCCATTATCTAACGAAATAACACAAGCAGTAGGGCTCTCGGTGTCGATTTGGGGCTACGCCTAAAACCGGTCCAGGTTCATCACTTTGTCCCAAGCTGTTATGAAATCACGCGTAAACCGCTCTTTCGAATCGCTTTGCGCATAAATCTCAGCAATCGACCGCAGGATCGAGTTTGAACCAAATACGAGGTCTGCGCGAGTGGCTGAGAACTTGACCTCGCCAGACCTGCGATCATGGCCTTCGAACAGCTCGTTAGACGAATCTGGCACCCACTTATTCGCCATGTCGAGAACAGCGATGAAGAAGTCATTGCTCAAAGTACCGACATTATCAGTGAATACGCCATGGGTTATGCCATCAGCATTCGCGCCAAGGCTGCGCAGACCGCCTATGAGAACAGTCATTTCCGGCGCACTCAACGTCAGCAGGGCGGCGCGGTCAACCAGTAGCTGTTCGGTCGGGCGTGGGTCATCGCTCTCATTGTAGTTGCGAAAGCCGTCAGCTTTGGGCTCCAGAACGTCGAACGAGTCGACATCAGTCCAGTTCTGGGTCGCATCGCCGCGGCCAGGTGTGAAGGGCACTTTCTCGCCAGAGGCCTGCTCGATTGCAGCGCAGCCGCCAAGCACGATCAGATCCGCTACAGAGACGTGCGTGCCGTTCACATTAAACTCAGCCTGAATCTCTTCCAGTTTGGCGATCACTGCGGGCACCCCCGACGAGACGTTGATGTCCCAGTCTTTTTGCGGAGCCAATCGAATACGTGCGCCATTAGCGCCACCACGTTTATCAGAATTGCGGAACGTCGAGGCGGAAGCCCATGCCGTATTGACCAGTTCGGGAACAGACAGACCAGATGTCAGGATCCGGGCTTTCAAATCTGCAATCTCCGCATCATTGACAACCGCACCAGAATGAGCCGGAATCGGGTCCTGCCAAATCAGATCTTCGTCGGGTGCCTCCGGACCCGCGTACCTGGTTTTAGGACCCATGTCTCGATGGGTGAGTTTGAACCAGGCGCGAGCATAGGCATCGGCGAACTTGTCTGGATTAGCCAAAAAGTCAGCCGAAATTTTTGCATAATCGGGAAACAGCTTCAGCGACATGTCAGCCGTGGTCATCATCAGGGGCTGCGTCTGGGATGGGTCATGCGCCATCGGCGCTTCAGGAGCACCTTGGCCGGCTGCGGGTTGCCATTGGATGTGCCCCGCCGGGCTGGTAACTTTCTCCCAGTCGTATTTCAACAGGTTTTCAAAATAGGTCATATCCCACGTGTCCGGAGTTGGCGTCCATGCACCCTCAAAACCCGCAGTTGTGGTGTCATCGCCACTGCCGGTGCCATGACTGTTCACCCAGCCCAGGCCCATGTTTTCGATCGGGGCGCCCTCTGGCTCAACGCCAACCAGATGTTCTGGTCCCGCACCGTGGCCTTTGCCAAAGGTATGGCCTCCGGCAATCAACGCTACGGTTTCTTCATCGTTCATTGCCATGCGGGCGAAAGTAACGCGGATATCGTGCGCCTCAGCAAGCGGATCTGGAACCCCATCCGGGCCTTCAGGGTTCACATAAATCAAACCCATCATTACAGCGCCAAGGGGCGTGTCGAGATTATTAGCATCAGCGTCAGCAGCGTTATAGTCTCGTTGGCCTGCATAGCGGCTGTTCGTATTGCCGGATGCTGCCAGCCATTCCGCTTCCGGGCCCCAATAGATGTCCTCTTCTGGTTCGAACCAATCAGCACGTCCTCCAGAGAAGCCAAAGGTTTTGAGTCCGCTTTGCTCCATGCCAACATTTGCCGCGAGGATCATCAGATCTGCCCATGATATATTGTTCCCATACTTCTGTTTGATCGGCCATAGCAGACGGCGGGCTTTATCGAGATTGCCATTGTCCGGCCAGCTGTTCAGCGGCGCAAATCGCTGTGAACCAGAATTAGCTCCGCCGCGTCCATCATAGGTGCGGTAGGTTCCGGCGCTGTGCCAAGCCATGCGAACGAAGAACCCGGTGTAGTTGCCATAATCTGCAGGCCACCAGTCCTGACTGTCCGTTATTAAGCTGGACAGATCTTTTTTCAGCGCTTCATAGTCAAGTGCATTGAACGCCTCAACATAGTTGAAATCATTTTCAAGCGGACTGACTTGCGGCGCATTTTGATTCAAAATTTTGAGATTGAGCTGCTCAGGCCACCAGATCTTGTTTGCGATATCGCCGGTCTTGAAACCGCCATGAATCGGGCATTTCATTTCATCATCCATACAATTTCCTGTTAGCGATTGAGTTTTTTTGCGGCTGGATACGCAACCATGCCTATAAAAGCACAGGATAAGTAAAAACACTATGGTGAATAAATAGACTCGATAATCCGAATAGCGACATCTAAAAAGTCGAGAGAAGCTTGCCTGCCTTCCTGAAAGCCCACAGAGGCGAACGAAAGCATAATTAGTATGTGGGCACTAGACACACTTTTTTGCCATCGATTCAAAAGCCGCAGGGCGCTCACAGCTGCGCGCGTAGGGAAGGTCGAGGACGAAATCATGCCAAACTTAATCTCCAATCGTTTGGTCTCGCCTACTGCGCCCATTTCTGACTGAGCTGGGAAAGGCGGACTGCCACGCAAACAGGTAACCGCGCTCAAATGGTAGAGCTTGGGGCGCCTCCCACCTTATGCCGACGTGCAGAGAGAGCCCGCTGGCGCGGCGTTACAATCAGGGCGGGCGCTGGTCTAACGCACAAATCGATAGCTTTTCGTCAAGAACCGGTGCGACCCACAAGCTCAGTTAGCAGGAGTGCTTTGTTGCCGTAAGGACTTTGCGTCGTACATTGTATGGCCAATCGAAATCAAATCGTTTACTGTTGCTTTAATGAAACGCCAGCGTAAAAACTCTATTGTGCCTGAAGAGGCCGTGTCCAGAATAATTGAAATGGCGTGGGAAGATCGCACCCCATTTGAGGCAATTCAGGAGAATTACGGCGTTACTGAAGCAGACGTGATCAGGATTATGAGATCGTCGCTGAAAGCCTCCAGTTTTCGTCTATGGCGTAAAAGAGTCACGGGTAAAAAAACAAAACACGCAAATCTCAGAAGCTCAGACGTTACACGCGGATATTGCCCAACACAATACAAGCAAAGGAGTAAGTAGTGTCTTCTCAAATAGCGATAGCTGAAACGGCTGAGAGCGCTATTCAGCCTTTTTATATTGAAGAGAGGTCACCCGCTGCATTTATCGGCCCTTACGAGCCAGGTGCTCTCGCAGCTAATGAGAGATGATGCTGTACAAGTCGCGCGATATACTCTGGGCCTGAGCTGGATTTATCAAGGGCTCTTTCCCAAGCTTTTGACAGTGGCACCACTGGAAAGGGCTTTAACTGCGACCATGGGCTTTTCTGATAACATTTCTCTTCTTATTACTCGGGCGGCTGGCGTGTCGGAGATTGTCTTTGGAATTGCTTTAATTGTGTTTTACAAGAATCGTGTTCTTCCAATCCTAAGTATTGTGGCATTGCTGTTCCTGTTTGCTTTTGTAGCATTGCAGCTTCCGTCATTGCTATCGGAGGCATTCAATCCAGTGACGACAAATTTTTCTCTCATTGCTCTCAGTTATGTGTTGCTCGTTAATTCTCGCACGTAACGCGCTAGTTCTGCAGCATGGCTTTGCTCGAAAAAGGCCACGCACCAGCTTATACGTGGGAAGCTATTTTGCCTAGCCAGTCAATCGTTATCTTCGATGGATTGTGTAACGTGTGTTCGTTTTCTGTGCGATTCATTCTAGCCAATGATAAAACGGAGAGTATTTTCTTTGCTCCATTACAGAGTGATGCGGGCGAGCGACTCATGAGAAAATATGGCATAGAACCCAGCGATACCGATACGTTTTTATATGTCAGCGGTGGTAAAGCGTATATTCGTTCAGACGCTGCTTTGGAAGTCGCTCGAAACTTTGGTTTTTGGCGAATACTTCGAATCTTTCGTTGTGTTCCGCGGGCCTGGCGCGACGCCTGCTATGCTTCTCTGGCCAGAAACAGATACCGCTGGTTCGGCAAGCGTGGCCAGTGTTATTTCCCCTCGGGAAAAGAGCGTGCTCGATTTTTTATTCAGCAAAAATAGCAGGATATGTCGAGGCAATGTAGTGCGTGTCAGGCTAATCGATCGCCTCTCGCGAGGGCGGACCAATACGGCGCGATACCTATTTCTGTAGAGTACTCGACGACGTCACATCGGCCTGGCACACTTAAATTTATCAGTGACGGAGTTGGATTCAGCAAAGGAGGGGGTTCAGCGGCGTCTGCACAATCTCTCCCACCTTCGCGCCCGGACACCATTGCTGCCAATCGGCCATTTGATTATCGTTTTCCGGTTGTTTCAGTCTGGTGCCATCTGCCATGTAAATAATGGTCATTGCTCGCCGGGGTGAATCAGTCGTATTCCGGCGAGCACTATGAAACGTCCAGCCGGAATGAAAGCTGACATCGCCCGCTTCAAATGCATTTTCTACCTGCGCGAGCTGCATAGTGGCCAATCGCTCACTAATGATTGCCTCAGAATCTTCCCCGATCGGCAAGTGGCGACCAAGGTCGAGTAAATGACTTCCGGCACTGAACACAAGTGCACCCATTTCCAGCGATGTATCTTGTAGCGGAATCCACGCAGTTGTTGTGTCGTCACCGTCCAACGGCCAATAGTACTGATCACAATGCCAGGGAGTTTTGCCCCCGCCTGCACGTTTGTAAAGCGCTTGGTCGTGGTACAGCCGCACACCATTGACTCCCATTAGGTCTGCGGCGATTTGCGCCAGCGTCTCATTGAAAACTATCGCGCGAACGGCTTCACTTCTGCGCCAAATATTCATAACTTGCAAAAAGGCTTGCTCGTAAACAGTCGAGTCGGAGTTAGGTGGTTTTTCAACATGAAGGTCATGTTTCTCCTCTATCGCGGCGCTAACCGCCTGCTCATAAAGCCGCACCTGATGTGGAGAGAAAACGCCATCGAGCTTCACAAAGCCGTCGCCTCTGTAATTCTCGCACTGTGTATTGTCTACCCGATATGTGCTCACCGCTGCCCCCATCGCATAAAAGATCCCTCGTGCCGAAGCGACTACGTTAACTCAGGGCTGCGTGTGAGCGCTATAGCACTCTTGCTAGATCGCTCGAACCCGTGTTGCGGAGTCCATAATGAAACGTCTTTTTGCGCGTACTTTGGCGACCCAGCGCGACTTTCGAAGCCAGCATATGTTAACGCTCTATGAGTAGATGTAGTTGTCACGTCTATCAATCTAGTGCCGATAATGCCGCAGTGCTGCGTGTTGGCTAAATATGGGATCAACGGCGCGACACTGCACTTGGCGCGTCTATAGCTAGAAATTTTCGCGCCGCTGGACGTGTCGCCGGCGCATTGCCAAGTCATCGATCCGCTCCTGTTTTGAAACTATAGGCTCATCAGGGGGCAAACTGTCTTGCAACTCCGACAGCTTTACCAGCGTCGCTGTTGGGTGATGCTCGTCAGGAATTTCGGCGACATCCAACCCGTCGTAGCGCATCAAAATGACACCACGTGAGAAGCCCTCTGTATCCAGCCAATTGGGTACCCCGGGGTCTGTGCCAGATATAACATAATGGTAGGCACCATCCGAACTCAAATGCGCCTGATCAGTCGTCAGCGAGGTTTGGCGGTTGGTATAGTCAAGAGACTCCCACCAATGATGCCCTAGTTGAATGCCCTGATATTTGGCGCTGCTTGGCCAGGACGTGACTACTAATGCCTCGTCTTCTTCAATGTCATAATGCCCCCCAGACATCAGCCGGCCAGCCAGGCCACCCTCCGAGCCTGTGTCACGCGGCGCGAGGAGTGTATTGGCCGGCATCAATCCCGCGATACGTGTTCGACTGAGTTCGGGCCACAGACGCACCTCCTCGGAAAAAAAATTAGTAGCCGCCGTCAGGCGATCGGCCATGATCTTCGCGGAAAACAGGGGATAGTTGGGGCGGCCACTGTCAATCCTGTCGATATGCACATCGCCGGGAAGTTCCGTGGCCCAATCAGAATGAATCTGGCGCACCAATAAACGTTGCAGCCCTGGCTCTGCTCGCAGCCAGTTACCCTCTCTGGCCTCGCCGCCAATCCAGAGCTCAAAACTACCGTCGGCAGATATCTCCAGATCGTCTGTGGACAAGGTGTCAACCATCGGGGCCATCGAGTCGAGGCCATACACGGCGAAGTCCAGCCGTCGGGTACTTCCCCGCGTTCCCCACACCCGATACGTCCCGTCACCGTCAAACAGCGCAATTCGATATCGCTGATCCGAATTGTCCATTCCCAGCTTATTGAAATGATTAAGTGATACAAAAAGTGGGAAATCAGGTTCAGCCAAAGCCCGTGACTCCAAACTATTGATCAAAGCCCGTACAATGTGCCGGTAAGCCTCCGCCTGCTCCTCCTCGCTCCCAAACCAGGTGTGTTCGCGTACGAAAACACCAGCCTCTTCTATCGCGTTGGCGAGCTGATCGAGGCTTTGCTCAAGTTGTCCCGATGCGACGATGGGCTCGGTCGTCACCTTGCGTAACTGAAAGCCTGCAAGACTGGCGGCGCCAAGCACAACACCCAAGCTGAATATCAATAGTTTTTTAACCATGCTTATCTCCCGGCATCACACATTTTACAAACAGCAGAGTGATATCAATGTAACATTTCCGACCCGGATACAGACAGCGCGACACCGGGATGTCGCTAAATGCAGCGTGGTACCGGCAAATACATTTGAAGGATCAGGCTGATACGGTCTCTCGTCAATCGCTATAAAGCGCGTATTCGAACTCCTCCCTGAACTTACGTATCGAGACTCAAGTGCGACAAAACGACACTTTCTATCCGAAAAATAATCTGGCGCTGAGTGGACATAACAGAGAGTGTTCTCTACCGTCACCAAACGTAAAGAGGGAGAAATGGGGCATTCTCCGAAAAATAGGGCGACTGCTTAGCATTGAGTCGCAGTATTCTGCACTTATCGTGACC
>CAJQQW010000013.1 GCA_905480565.1 uncultured Halioglobus sp.
GAAGAAACTATTCATGATCGACTTAGAAAGAAGGCGCCAGACATTACCCTGACTAGTGCTCGCGTTTCCATCCTCACGGAGGACCTTCCCGGTCGCAAGGCCTGTCACTATTGCGGCCCTTGTTACCGAGGTTGCTCTACCGGCAGCTATTTCAGTTCGCAAGCCTCTACACTTCCCGCTGCGACCGCAACAGGCAACATGACCTTGCGTGCCAATTCTGTTGTAGAACGGTTGGAATATGATGCTATTTCAGGAAAAGTCTCTCGAGTCCATGTCATCGATACACAAACAAATGAGCGCATGGCTTTTTCGTCGCGCATCGTCTTTCTCTGTGCGTCTACGGTGGGCAGTACGCAAATATTAATGCAGTCTGCGAGTGATTCATTTCCTCATGGCTTGGCCAATAGCAGCGGAGTGCTCGGCAAATATATGATGGACCACACCCTGGGAATTAGCGGTCTGGGGCTATTTCTGGATAACATGGATAGCTATTATCACGGTAACCGACCGACCGGGTTATATATACCCCGTTTCAGAAACGTTGGGGGGCAGGATGAGGATGCCGATTTCCTTCGTGGTTATGGTTACCAGACTGCAACCCTGCGGCAGGACTGGCAAACAGCGTTTAATACCAAGGGTTTCGGGGCCGGCTTGAAAGACAAGCTACGCAAACCGGGGCCGTGGATTTTTGCACTTGCGGGATTTTCCGAGTGCTTGCCGAGGGAATCCAATCGGATGTACCTTAGCAAGCGCCAGGTAGATCGTTTTGGTATGCCATTGGCAGCGTTTGATTTTGAATGGAGCGACAACGAGATCAATGCACGCAAGGACGCGACAAAACAGGCGCAGCGGATTCTCCGCGCGGCAGGCGCGGTTCTGGCCTTGCCTGGCCAGGAAGAGATGTCCGTTCCGGGTGAGGGTATTCACGAAATGGGTACAGCCCGCATGGGAGGCGACCCGAGCCAATCCATCCTGAACAAGTGGAATCAGGCGCACGACGTTCCCAACCTTTTTGTCACCGATGGCTCTTTTATGACCTCTGCTTCCTGTGTTAACCCGTCACTGACCTATATGGCCTTTACCGCACGCGCCTGTGACTATGCTGTGCGACAATTGAACGAAGGAGTGATCTGATTTATCCGTTTTCGGTGAAGCTTCGGCGAAAATGCCGTGGACTACAGCCCATATTTTTTCTGAAATAGCGGGTAAAGTGAGCTGGGTCCTCATAGCCCACCATGCTGCCGATTTGACTGATTTTTTCTTCGGTGGTTAATAGTAGTTTGCGTGCTTTCTGCAAACGCAGATCATTAATCCAGGCCTTAGGCCCCATGCCCATCTGATCGCGGAACAGATGGGCAAAGCGTGATATAGACAGGTGACAATCTGCGGCGACTTCCTCGAGCGAAAATTTTTCTCCCAGACGCGTTTGCATATATTCACAAGCGTGCCTGATTCTCGGATCTACCGATTTTCGGTGCTGCTCTGCCAGAACTGATCGCGCGCGAATGAGTATTTCTTCCAATTTATTGTGTTGCAGGTTGGACTGCTCGACGCTCCCGGAGTGGCCAATGTCAATTAGCTCCCGGAATAATCGCTCCACTTTTAATCTGGCTTCACCCTCAGGTAGCACCAGCAGCAAAATACCTTGATCCAGTTCCTTCCAGACCATCAGTTCCGACCAGTGGGGCCGGGGCTGAAAGAGGGCCCAAAGGTGCTGCCAGTGCTCTTCCAGCGGATGCAGCCCATAGTGATAGCGCGCGTCCGGGCGCATCAGCATCATCTGGCCGGGCGCTGTGCGCTGTTCCATATTTTCACTCAGAAAGAGACCGCCCCCTGCAAGGTTGAGATGCAGGGTCCAGCAGGGCATTTCCTCTACACGGGCATAGGCAGAGTTAACCTGACCTCGATGGACGAGGGTAGAGCTGGCGCGGATATCTCGCTCGTAGAGATGTGCGTGGTCGAATCCACTCAACAGTTCCTCTATCAATTTAGCCGCGTCCTCATCGGAAATGCCTGCAGGAGAGGTCATGCGGCTCTGCCATTTCTCAACAAGGGGTCGCTGGGCCTCAAGGAACGCTGGGTTGTGGTGCAGCCTTTCGCCCAAACGGTTCAGTTCCTCCGTGTCGATGGGCGAGCCGAGAAAGGCCTGGATGGCAAGCGTTCCGCCCGGCTCTGGCTGCTCCCCATGGAACCACGCATAAAATGCGCGAGCCGCCAGCTGGATTGTGGAAGTATCAGCAGAATCTGTCATGTTCAACCGTAAATGCGCCTCTTATCGGGTCAATTAATAGCAGGAAAATACAAGAGTACAGCAATACGAGGCATTACGCATACGTCTGCGCCGAGGTACCCTACGAGCATCTGATAACAGCATACGATCCAAATTATGTCCGTTACGCACAGTTTTCGGTTCAGGGATCCACAATATCCGCTTGAGGAACGGGTTGAGTCCTTGCTGTCATCTCTGACCTTGGAGGAGAAGCTCTCCCTCTGCGCCGGGGCCGGGTTCTGGAAGACAAAGGCTGTCCCGCGGTTAGGAATCAAGGCCTTCCGGCTTACTGATGGCCCGCGTGGCATCGGGTTTCATTCTACCGGCAAGCGGTGTACTGCCTTTCCCTCCGGTATCGCGCAGGCAGCGACCTGGGATATCGCTTTAATGGCGCGATTAGGTGAAGCCCTGGGAAAAGAGTGTCGGTCGACTGGAGGGAGAACCCTGCTTGGCCCCGCTATCAATATCACGCGTACGCCCCTGTGCGGACGCACCTTTGAATATCTCAGCGAGGATCCTCATCTCAACAGCCGGCTTGTCGTGCCTCTCGTGAGAGGAATACAAAGGCAAGGGGTTGCTGCCTGCATCAAACATTTTGCGGTCAATAATCAGGAAAGTAATCGGGTTCGTGTGAGTGCAGAGGTTAGCGAGCGTGCCTTGCAGGAAATTTATCTACCTGCGTTTCGTGCCGCGGTGAAGGAGGCAGACGCGTGGGCAGTGATGGCGGCATATAACGGCATCAATGGCACGCCAGCGTGTGAGAACGACGACTTGCTCAAGCGGCGTCTGCGCGACGAATGGGGTTTTCGGGGCTTCGTGGTTAGCGACTGGTTTGCCGCACGATTTACGTCTTCTACAGAGGCGTGCGTGCGCGGCGGGTTATCACTGGAGATGCCCGGTAAGGGCGCGCGGTATACACCGAAGAAATTGCGCGAGGGGCTTGCTGAGCTGCGTTTTACGGAAGCGGATATCGATGCGAATCTTTCGGGTCTTCTGCGGGCCATGATTTTAACCGGCCATTTGGATTCGAATTCCACACAGGGTCAACGCAACACCGCTGAGCATCGGGCGCTGGCGCTTGAGGTCGCAGTGTCGTCCGCTACGTTGCTAAAAAACGAGGGTGATATGCTGCCATTGGTATGTTCTCGCACTGCCAAAATAGCACTGCTAGGCCCCCGGTTGAACAGACGTAACTGCTTGCCTCTCTGGGGCGGCAGCGCGGGAGTCTGGTCACCGAATGAAATAACGCCTCTGAAGGGCATGCGAGAGGAAAACAAAGGGCGCTTCACGTTTGTATCTGACCCCGTCGAGGCGGATGCGGTCGTGCTTTTCCTTGGGCTCAGTCATCGTCCGGGACTGGATTCTGAGGTAAAAGATCGTGCCTCGCTAGAATTGCCATGGGGGCAGGATGACCTGGTGCGTAAGACGCTTGCGGCAAACCCCAATACAATCGTGGTGCTCACCACTGGTAGTCCTGTCGCGATGCCTTGGGCCGATGATGTTCCTGCAATTCTGCAGAGTTGGTATGCAGGAATGGAGGGGGGCAGGGCGATTGCGCGCCTGCTGTTTGGTGACAGTAATCCGTCTGGCAAGTTGCCGGTCACTTTTCCACGCTCACTGGACGATATTTCGGCCCATTCTTCTCCGAGAACCTTTCCCGGAAGCCGGAAAAAAGTGCACTATGAAGAAGAATTAATGGTCGGGTATCGTGACTTTGACAAACGCGGCATTGAACCTCTGTATCCTTTTGGTCACGGTCTGTCGTATACCCATTTTGCCTATGATGACATGGAATATGTGGTCGATCATACAACATCGGATAGCGTAGTGGTCATCACCATGATCTTGATTAATGAGGGGGATGTCGAAGGTACGGAGGTAGTACAATTGTATGTTGTCGATTGCCAAGCCGGCTCCGATCGCCCCGATCAGTCTCTCCGAGCGTTTATAAAAGTGTCGCTTGACGCGGGGGCGCGTCAAGCGTTGCGGTTTACACTAAGTCGTGATGACTTTGCTTATTTCTGTCAGGAAGCGAATTGTTGGCGTGTTCGTGAAGGTGACTACGAAATCAGGCTCGGCTCATCGTCTCGGGATATTCGGCTGCGAGACACAGTACATATTCGGGGATAATAAAAGAAACTGCATCATAAAGCTGCTATTGAAGGGTGATGATATGAGAAATGGTGTCTGTAAGCGCTCGAGGCTTTTGTTATGGCTCGGTATGTTGCCCGGGCTTGCCCTGGGTGCTCCAGCTTTGGAGGAAGTTCTGGTAACGGCGACCAAACGGGAAAGCAGTTTACAGGACGTGTCAGTGGCGGTGACTGCGCTCAGTGCTCAGGATATCGCCAATGCCCAAATTACTTCGTCTGAGCAGCTCACCTTTCTTGTTCCTTCCCTAAACCTACAAAAGGGGTTTAACCCCCGCCAAACGTCTTTTTCCATTCGCGGCATTGGCACGCAGTCATTTAGCAGTGCGGTAGAGCCAAGCGTTTCTACCATGGTAGACGGCGTAGTGATGGGGCGTTCTGGCCAGGCTTTTATGCAATTGTTGGATGTTGAGCGTGTCGAGGTGCTGCGTGGACCCCAGGGGACCCTCTTTGGTAAAAACTCTACGGCTGGAGTGGTGCATATTATTACGCGCGATCCGACGGAGACAGCGGAGGGCGAGATTATGACAGGCATCATTAATGGCGGCGAGTACCGCGCAGGCGGAACGGTGTCCGGGCCCGTCAACGATGAGCTTGGATTTCGCTTGTCAGCCAATGGAAAATGGCAGGACAATTTTACCAAGAATTTCTACGACAATAGTGATCTCAACGGGAACGACGAGTGGAGTGCACGCGGCAAACTGCGCTGGTTACCAACAGAGACGCTCGAGCTGAAATGGACGAGTGATTATTCCGATCGATCCTGTGATTGCACTGCCGCACCCGTTCGCTCTCTCGAACCCTATGGCGGCAATGAGGCAGAGGTCGATGCTATTTTAGCTCTGCTGGCACCCGCAGTGCCCAGCGACAAAAACAAGGATGTAAATATCAATAAGCAGCCATCCAGTGATGGGAAATCCTGGGGGCATTCTCTGGAAGCGAATCTCGGCATCGGCGAGTATACGGTGACCTCAATTACAGCTTATCGCGAGTTTGAGGTTAACGGTTTTCAGGATGTAGACAGTCAGCCTATCGACGCATTCGGGTTCGATCAGTTCGGGGGTAGCGATCAGAATCAGTTTACTCAGGAGTTGCGTCTTCTGTCGCCTGTAGGCGATGATTTATCTTTTGTGGCTGGCGTATTTTATTTTGATCAGGAAGTTAACCGAAAATTTCGTCGCCAGTTTGAAATCGCTCCGGGAAACCCCGGCGAAGCGATTGCTGATTTCAAAGTAGATACGGAAAACTGGGCCGCATTTGGTGAGGCAACCTGGACTTTAACCGATGCCTGGATGCTGATCCTCGGTGCACGCTATACGCAGGATGATCTCTCTTTTCGCTTTGAGCGTACCCAGTCGGGTTTCGGTGTTGGCCTGCCGGCTGCGGTGGCACCCACTCCGGGCGATACCGATGAGGATGACCTCTCCGGTAAAATTGCCCTGCAGTGGGATTTTTCTGAGTCCGGCATGGCCTATACGAGTTACACGCAAGGATACAAAGGGCCGGCATTTGACGTGTCTTTCGGAACAGACCCGCAAAATCTGGAGCGCGTTGAGCCAGAGACATCCGATGCTTGGGAACTGGGTCTGAAGTCAACTCTTTGGGATAATCGCCTTCGTCTCAACGCAGCGCTATTCTATGCCCGCTATAAAGATTTTCAGTCGCAGGCGTTCATCGATTCGGACGGGACTCCTGACTGCCCGGATGATGACCCTGGTTGTGACCCCGATGATGATCCGGGCAGCTTTGTATTGATTAACGCGGGCAGGGTGACTACGACGGGACTGGAACTGGATTTTCTCGCTCAGATCACTGACAGCTTGAGAGTGTCGGGTGCCGCTGCATATATTGACGCAGAGATTGACGATTACCAGGGAGGTCCGTGTAGCGGTGGACAGGAATTCAGGGGTGAGTGTCCTGACGGCACGCAAGACTTGTCTGGCGGAGACCTGCCGTACTCGCCAGACTGGAAATTGAATATTGCGGCAAACTACACGTTTTTTCTCGACAACGGATTCGATATTGAACTGTTAGGCGCAGTGCGTGCGCAGGATGATGTGCTTTACTCTATCACGCAGGACAAAAACACCATCGAAGATGGCTATACCATTTTTGATGCCTCCCTCATACTGAGCGACCATGATAATCGTTGGCGAGCCACATTTTTTGTGCAAAATATTACAGATAAGTTTTACGCGTCAGCGATCCAGTCGTCAAACCCCAACTTGTTGCCCAATGGCTATACCCATATTTATTCCCGCCAGGCGGAGCGGACCTATGGTTTGGAACTGCGGTATCGCTGGTTCTAATCTGATGTTCTTCCGTGTCCTGATTCGCCTGTACCTACTGCTCGGTCTGGCGGCTAGTCCTAGTCTGCAGGCCTCCGAGCGTCCGAATATCCTATTCATTATGTCGGACGATCACGCGGTGAGGGCGGTTAGTGCATACGGAGATAGTCTTGTAGACACGCCCTCTATAGACCGCATCGCAAAAAATGGCATGCGGTTTGATCGTGCTTACGTAGG
>CAJQQW010000014.1 GCA_905480565.1 uncultured Halioglobus sp.
CTACCCAAATCGTAAATCACCGAAGAAGACGAAAAAGGCCTAGCGAAAATCTGAACAGTGGCTGTTATGCATCCATCGACGCATTCGCCCAACATCGCCGCTGCTGTCACTGGCAGGCGGTATTTGCTATCCTCACCGCCATTGTGGAAAGCGGGTTTTCGGGAGCATTGCTGTGGTCACCCTGTACGGCATCAAGAACTGCGACACCGTGAAAAAAGCGCGCAAGTGGCTGGACGCACACGGTATAGATTACCGATATCACGATTTTCGCGATGACGGCCTGGAAAAGACCGTACTGCAAACCTGGGTCAAGGAATTGGGCTGGGAAACAGTGATCAATCGTCGCAGCACCAGCTGGCGAGCGTTGGACCCCACCGCGCGTGACACTATGAATGACCAGTCCGCCGCCGCTGCAGCACTATCCCAACCGACACTGGTTAAACGTCCGCTGCTCGATACAGGAAAGCGTTGCCATACAGGCTTTACTCCCGCCGACTACGAGAAGATTTTTGAGTTACACACCCTATGAATGCCCGTCTGATGTAGTCACTCCCTCCCCCTGCAAAAAAAATAGACAAGCGTCCTATCGCCCCACTCTTTGTGATCCATGGCAGAACAGCTTGCCCCAGACCCCCTAACACCCCGATAATGCGCAAACTTTTTGCGGCCACTCGGAGAAACACGCTTTTCTGAGGGGATATCAGTTTCAGGGGTAATAAAGATGAGCGATGACGTTTTTGCGTTTGGCCTGGGTGTAGGCACCCATAACAGTGGGGGCGAGTGGCTCGAGGTATATTTTCCCACACCCGTCCTATATCCGTCTCGGGCGCTGGCAGATACTGTGCGCGAATGCGACAACAATGCAGCGCTGAGCGGCCCCGATCTTGAGGCGCTGGAGAGTGCGCTGGCGGCTGCCGGCCAGTCCGCTCAGGCAGACCTGGCGGCCAGATTTCGCAGTACAAAGCAGCCGGTCGTGGCTGTATTGTTGACTGCAGACAGACAACCCGAAAACGTTCCGGAGGCCTACCTTAAACTGCAGTTGCTCTCACACAGGCTGGTGAAACCGAATCGCATGAATCTTGAGGGCTTGTTTGGCGCACTCCCCAACGTAGCCTGGACCAGTGAGGGCGCAGTGGACATCGAGGAACTGCCAGAGCGACAACTGGCAGCTCGTTTGCGTGGTGAGGTTCTTGAAGTGAGCTGTGTCGACAAGTTCCCCAAGATGACTAATTACGTGGTGCCCACTGGTCTGCGTATCGCGCATACCGCGCGCGTACGACTTGGCGCCTATCTGGGTGAAGGAACAACCGTCATGCATGAAGGCTTTGTGAACTTCAATGCCGGGACCGAGGGGCCGGGCATGATTGAAGGCCGCATTTCCGCAGGCGTCATGATCGGAGCGGGCTCCGACCTGGGAGGCGGCGCTTCCACTATGGGCACGCTGTCCGGGGGCGGCAAACTCGTCAACGGTATGGGCGAAGGGTGCCTGGTCGGGGCCAATGGCGGTACCGGCATCCCACTAGGGGACCGTTGCACGATCGAAGCGGGGCTCTACCTTACCGCGGGCACGAAAGTTGCTATGCTCGATGCAGATGGAGCAGCCGTGGAGACAGTCAGGGCTAGCGATCTTGCGGCCAAGTCTGACCTGCTGTTCCGTCGCAACTCGACCACAGGCGCGGTGGAGTGCCTGACTAATCGCAGTGCTGTAGAACTCAACGAGGAACTCCACGCGCACAACTGAATCACGACGGACAATATTGATGGAACGCACACTAGACATATGCAGTGAATTGGTCCGACGACCCTCGGTTACGCCTGAGGATGCTGGTTGCCAGGCATTGATGATGGAGCATTTACAGGCTCTCGGTTTTGAGTGCACTGGCTTGCCCTTCGGCAAGGTGAGCAATTTTTGGGCGCAGCGCGGTGACTCCGGCCCCGTACTTGCATTCGCGGGCCACACCGATGTGGTACCAACCGGACCGGTCGATGCATGGAATACACCCCCTTTCGAGCCCACGCTAACCGATGGCGTTCTGTTCGGTCGTGGCAGTGCGGACATGAAAGGTAGCCTGGCAGCGATGCTGGTTGCCTGTGAGGAATTTGTCGCAGAGCACCCCGACCACCGGGGCAGAATCGGTTTTCTCATCACCTCCGACGAGGAGGGCCCCGCCGTGGACGGCACGGTGCGCGTACTAGAATACCTGCAGGATATCGGTCAATCTATCGACTGGTGTGTGGTCGGTGAGCCCTCCAGTTCATCAACCCTGGGCGACGTGATAAAAAATGGGCGACGGGGCTCACTGGGCGCTACCCTGACTGTCCATGGGGTCCAGGGTCATATCGCTTACCCCCATCTGGCAACCAACCCGATTCATGCCCTGCTGCCAGCAATACATGCACTGACTGCGGAAACTTGGGACGAGGGTAACGAATTCTTCCCACCGACGTCCTTTCAGGTTTCCAACATCCACGCCGGTACAGGTGCGACCAACGTCGTCCCCGGAGAAGCCAGAATCGATTTTAATTTCCGTTTCTCTACCGAGGTGACGGATGAGGAACTGCGCAAGCGCACAACCAGCATACTCGAGGGTTTCGAACTGGATTACAGCCTTGACTGGAACCTCAGTGGCCAACCTTTTCTGACGCCAGCGGGCGAACTGGTGCAGGCCGCAATAGACAGCATTGAGGAGGTAACCGGCAGCAAGCCCGAACTGTCAACCGCAGGCGGCACGTCCGATGGGCGTTTCATCGCTCCTACCGGTGCACAAGTAGTGGAAATAGGGCCGAGCAATGCCACTATTCACAAGCTCAACGAACAGGTGCTGGCAACCGACTTGCCGCGCTTGGCTGCCATATATAAGGGTGTTATGAGTAGACTGCTAGTCGAGTAGCGCGACCTGTTGCTCCAGCCCTGACTTGGCCATATCGCAATTAGCGGCGCCGGGAACCACGATCACCCGGCCACTGCCAAGCGCTGCCAGACTAACCTCTACTACCTGCTCCGCCGTCTGCCACATCGACTCTGGAATGCGTTCGCGGTCAAACCCCTCAGAGACCATCGCATCGTGGAATTCCGTACGAGTAAATCCGGGACACAGGGCTTGTACTTCGATGCCGGTGCCGACCAGCTCTGCCTGCAGGGCCAGCGAAAAATAATTCAGAAATGCTTTGGTCGCGCCGTAGACGGCCATACCCTTGCCCTCCACCAGACTACCCAACGAAGATACATTGACGATTTCGCCACCGCCCTGCTCACGCATGAAGGGAATGGCTGCCCGACAAAGGCTCATAGTCGCATCCACATGTAAACTCACCATGGCACGCTGCGACTCAATCGAAAGGGAGTCAAATTCGCCCATTGATCCAACACCTGCATTGTTCACCAGCATCCTCACCGGGCCCCGTTGCCGCAGCGCCTCCATAGTTCTGGAGACACCCTCTACAGTGGCAAGATCCGCTTGCAAGGCATGAAATTCCGCCACCCCGGCGATCTCAGCGGCCAGCGCATCAAGCCGATCCTGGCGCCTGGCCACCCCAATAACGACATCACAGCGAGCGGCTAACTGGCGACAGAATTCAGCGCCAAGGCCAGCAGAAGCACCGGTAACCAGTGCGATGGTTTTACTGTCAGGCATATTCTCTCCCGAGGTATTGAACGGCTAGATTCAGCGCCATGGCCTACACCATCAAGCCAGCTTGCGGCGCACATGCACATCGAATCGCACGGTCTTACCGGCGACACTGTGCGAAGGCAGTACTGCGCCGAGGTGGGGGGCTCGCAGGGGACGTTTGACCACAATTCTGGCAACATCCTGCTGCAATGCCCATGACAGCAGTCTATCAGCATCCTTCGGCACTGTGTGCTGCAGCAGCGCCTGAAAAATAGCCATTTCCTTCTTAACGGCCGCGCTCTTGGAGCGCTGCGGAAACATAGGGTCCAGATAAATCACATCCAGTCCATCCAGCTGACCCGCATTCAGTACAGTCGAATCAGAGGCAAATAACTGCAGGCGCTGCACCGCCGCTCGCAGCTGCGGGTCTCGCGAGAGCGCGGCACAATCGAGCGCATCCCGCAATAATTCCGCCAATAGTAGCTCACGTTCACACAGGCGGACACGACAACCAATATCTGCGAGCATAAAGCCATCGCGCCCCAGACCGGCGGTTGCGTCCAGTACATGCAAAACGTTTTTTTTACCGTAGCCAACCGCCTTACCCAGCAAGCGAGCACCGCCCGTACGTCGACGGTGAAGCATATCGCCGCCTTCAAATTCCACCCTCACCGGCCCTGGCGCGCCCATCCCCGTATACTGCAGTGCCAAACCGTCAGACTCCACAAGCAACACCACCTTCCCGGCTGGCATCGCGGTGAACTCCGCGTCAACGGGAAGCAATGGCAGCCGCAAACGCCGGGCAAGGTCCCGGGCGCGATCCGCCTGCCCATCGCCTGCGGCCAGAACAGCGGGGAATTCAGGATCAGCTTGTTGCAACATTTTTCGGACAGCAAACATGGGTGGTCACTAACGTATTTGGGCGCAGACTTTCATCCCTCTGTTGGTCTCGCCCCCGGGGAAGGCATAGGAGGACTCATAGCACGTGGCCAGCGAACCGCCGCTGTGACCTCGTCATTCTTCGACAATCGTCTTCGGTTTTTTCTTGCCGAACATATCGGACAAGTCGTCCACCAGTTCCGCGGTACTTTGCACGGTATCCACAAGGTCAATCTCTCCCGCGAAAAATTCGCTACCCCCGGGCAACTCGCTTTCAGGCAGGCCAAGGTGCAGCTCGGCGCCCTCGAGTGCGATATCGATCTGCAAATTGTATACGAAGCGGGACAGCCCATGCTTGTCGACAACACGAAAACGCCGCGGCCTGCGCTGACCGTCCGTCCCAACGCCCTCCGTTAGACCACAGGCGATGTTTTGTATGCCTTTCCCTGACAAGGGGATACCCCGCAATGAGGCCAATCCGAGGCTACAGGCGTTGACAAATATCTCTGCCGATACGGGTGTTATCGACTCCAACTTGTTCGCGGGCTGACCCGCCTCTTCGCAATGAAACTCACCAATAAGGACTTGACTGGGTAGCGCTCTGTCCAGCATGCGCGCAAGCTCTATAGTCACATCCCCGACAATATAACTAAAGCCGGAAGGATTGACGCCCTCGGCCAGATACATCTCGTAGTGGCCGCCGATATGGTAGCCCGTTCTTACCACGGGAACCGTATTACCCTTGGATGCGGCTCGGGCCACAGCGTTATCTGCCACCACCAGCAACATGAAAAGAAACAAGTCTCTGTTGGCATCGGCTCCAAGGTCGCGATTCCAGATGTAATATCCGTCTCCCGTGGTTGTGCGAGAGAAGTTCACCTCAACCCCCTGTGCCGACAACTTGTTGTAGGCAGAATTGAGTGAGTAAGACAAACTGTTTAACTGGCTGGCCTGCTCGAAGGGCGTGTGCAGCGAAAAATCCACAATATCGAATAGCAGTACCGCCCTGCTATCCACATAACTCAGACCATAGCGACGAATAATTTGCTCTACCGCATTAATGACCGGGGGCTCCTCAGCCAGCCTGGACTCCAATTTGATAAAGGTGGGGGCAACATCAAGACGCTTGCTGACCGAGAACAGCTCCTCACGGGTTTTCCGACGAACACCGGAAATAAGAGCTCGAATAAAACTCTCATTATCCTGCTCCGACCGTTCGGGCCCATCTGTAACCGCGCAGTAATTGCCCAGGAAATAATGGGGCACCAATATCACCAGAACACCGCGCTCATCCGCGCTCCAGCACAGCACGA
>CAJQQW010000015.1 GCA_905480565.1 uncultured Halioglobus sp.
GGGCCATGAGTACAATTTACCGGGGGTGTGAAGGCGAGAAAGGCGCGCGCAACACTTTACAGCGCGTTGCGAATAGCCGCCACAGAACCAATGGCTTCCATGGCGTCGTGCAGGCGCTCGAGTGAGGCCAAAACATAACTCACGGGTTGCCAGGCGTCACCCATAGCGAGTGTCACTGTTGCGCCGACCCAGACATACGCCGCGTGCCACTGATACTGTTGCCACAATTCACCAAGCGGAGGCGGGACAATCCCACGTAACTGCAGTTGATCCCGGTAATGCGTCAACAAATCCCGTGCGGCGGTGCGCTGATCATCGCTCGAAAGGGTACCCGCGAGGAAATAGCCTATATCCCGCATGGCGGGGGCCCGTGCAACCAGCGCCCAGTCAAGGAATCCCGGTTGGTCGCCATCATAAAAAAGATTGCCATCGTGCACATCACCATGAATCAATGTGGGGGTTCCACGCTGCCACAACTGATGAATAGCATCGGCCTCGGCCAGGTATAAATCACCCATTTCTCGAAAGACCGAGGGCATGGCGTCCGCGTGCTGCTCCAAACACTGACTTACCAGTGCGATCGCGATTTCGTGCTGCAAAGGCGGTTCTACCCATGACAAATCGGTCGAGAAACGGGGAGAGTCCCAGTAGGCTGCATGGAGACTGGCGAAAGCATCCAGAATTTGCCGCACGTAGCTCAGGGAATAGCGGTTGCTGGCATTATCGAATGTGCAATCGCTATCGACCAGATGCTCAAGCAGCATCAGGTAGTCCTCACCCTCTTCATCACTGTAGGCCGCATAGCTGCGAGGCACACGCACTGGCACTTCACCGGACAAGACCTCGTAAAACATAGCTTCCCGCTTTCCCATCCCAGCAGATGTTACAAATGCACGTTGCATTTCATCGCCGGGCGGAAACTTGGCAAACAGGCGTGAAGGCAGGGTACCTTCCCGGTTGTCCAACTCCAGTACTGCGCGCCCGGTAGTGCCGTCGTGTGCATCGACAACCCTCGTTGCCAGCACAGGCGCGCGCAGCAAACCGGAAAGACGATCGCTACTGAGCACCTCGGCAAGCGGGCGATTGTCGCGGGCAGCCATACTCACGACTCAGCACTTGCGTGCGGAGACAGCAATCAGCGTACCTCCACGGTGACAGGAATCCAGCGATTGAGAATGTAGCGCAGCGCACCATTCCCTTCCAGGGTAGCCAATGCCTGGTTAAGCGCACCTGCCAATGCGGCATCGTCCTTACGCACAGCCCAAGCCAGCTGCTCATTTGTCAGCGGCTTATACATACTAATCAGATCACTATTATCGGAATTGGTCGCCAGCTGCCAACTGGTCGGCGCGTCGTGTATGTAGAGATCAATATCACCAGTGCGCAATCCAGCGAAAGCCGTATCGGGATTTTCATAAAAAATCACCTGCGCTCCGGTGAGTTTTTCCTTGGCAAAGGCAGCTCCAGTAGTGCCTGGCTCAACACCGATGCGAACACCTGGCTGGTAGACAGACCAGGGCTTGGAATAGGTTCCCACCTTTTCGACGCTCATGATAGCCATTTGGCCTATTTCCATGTAAGGCTCGGTGAAAGTGACCTCCTCAGCGCGGGCCTCCGTGATACTCATACCCGTCATGATGACGTCAATATCACCCCTGTTGAGCGCCGGAATCAATTGCTCAAACGGCATTTCGACCAGTCTTATTGGCTTGCCCAGTATATCGCCTACGGCTTTGGCATTATCTGCCTCAATACCCAAAAACCGTCCGCCCTCCTTGAAAATTAACGGTGGATAATCAGCAGAGACACCCACCTTGAGCGCAGCGGCGGCTGTACCCGCCGCACACAGGGTCATAATCAACGTGAACGCCAGAGTGCGAAACATGCGCTATCCTCGGTTTGTTGGCCAGATGGGATGTGGCAGCCACAATGTAACATCGACCGTAAAAGGAAGAAAGCCACCGAGACGCTCTGGGTAATTAGCGCGCTGCCTTGACGGTTTGATCATCGTTTGCCATGCTTCTAATGCCCGTACTGATGGGCAACACAATTAACAACCATAGGATTATCCGCAATGATTAGAGCATTCAAGGCAACGTCCATCCTGCTACTCCTCGGTCTGACAGCCACCTTCGCCCAGGCGGATGAGTACGCCAGTACAATAGAAACATTTCGCAACGCGGGCGAGAGCGGTCAATACTTTGACACCTCCGTCGGTTATGCTGTATTTCCAACCATCGGTAAGGGTGGCATAGGCATCGGCGGCGCGTACGGCAAGGGACAGGTCTACAAGGGCGGCGAGCTCATAGGAAAATCGAGCATGGCTCAGGCCACTATCGGTTTGCAGCTAGGCGGGCAGGCCTACAGCCAGATCATTTTCTTCGAAAACGACGCAGCGCTTAACGACTTCACGGCGGGAAACTTTGAATTCAGCGCCGAAGCCAGTGCCGTTGCGATCACTGCAGGCGCTTCCGCTACGGCTAGCACTGGCGGCGGCGCATCCGCTGGCGCGAGTGGCGGCAAAAACGATGCTACTACCACCTCCGCGGG
>CAJQQW010000016.1 GCA_905480565.1 uncultured Halioglobus sp.
GCCGCCGGGGTTAACGTCTTTCGCCTGAATTTCAGTCATGGCACCACCGCAAAGCATGTAAAAGTAGCCGAGCGCATCCGTAAACAGGCAAGCATCGCCGGCCAGTACGTGGGCATACTCGCGGACTTGCAAGGGCCCAAGATTCGCGTCGGCGCTTTCCGCAACGGCTCCATTGAACTGGATGTGGGTGACCGCTTCCGCCTTGATCTGGAGCTGGACGACGACGCAGGCGACATCCGTGGCGTCGGTGTGGATTATGCAGAACTATGCGACAACGTAGTGCGCGGCGATACCCTGCTCCTTGATGACGGCCGCATCCGTCTGCGCGCAGACGACGTCGAGGCCAGCGCAGTGGAGTGTACCGTGCTGGTCGGCGGCCAACTGAGTTCCCGCAAGGGCATTAATCGGCTTGGCGGCGGGCTGGCGGCTCCGGCGCTAACAGCCAAAGACCTAACCGATATTGACAGCCTGGTGGAGGTCAACCCGGATTTTGTGGCAGTGTCTTTTGTGTCTGACGCGGAGGATATTTTTCAGGCCCGCGGACGCCTCGAGCAGCTCAATTTAAAACCGGCCATTATCGCCAAGATCGAAAGGGCGGAAGTCGTAGGTGACGAATCGATCCTCAATGCCGTCCTTACCGCTGCCGACGGTGTCATGGTGGCCAGAGGCGACCTTGGCGTCGAAGTCGGTGATGCACAGCTGATCGGCATCCAGAAGGAACTGATCACCCGGGCACGCAAGCTGGACCGGGTAGTGATTACCGCGACCCAGATGATGGAGTCGATGATTAATAGCCCTATGCCAACCCGGGCGGAGGTATTCGACGTCGCCAATGCCGTGCTCGATGGGACCGACGCGGTCATGCTCTCCGCCGAGACGGCGGTAGGCAACTATCCGGTGGAAGTTGTATCCGCTATGGCCGACGCGGCACTTGGGGCCGAGCGGCAGCGTGTGGCAAAAACCTCGAAGTATCGTCTGGACACGGCCTTTTCCAACGCCCAGGAAACTATCGCGATGTCGGCGATTTATGCCGCAAATCATTATGATAATGTGCGCGGTATTGCCTGCCTGACCGAATCGGGCACCACACCCCGACTGATGTCACGCCTGAGTTCCGGCCTGCCCATTTTTGCCCTCAGCCGCCTCAGCTCAACACTGCAGCAACTCGCCCTTTGTCGCGGCGTGGTTCCCTTATTTTTTGACGCCAACGCCTTCGATCCGGACAGTGTCGACAGCCGAGCCATCGAATTCCTGTTGGATGGTGGTTTCCTGAGCAAGGGCGACTCCATCCTTTTAACCAAGGGCACTGTCCTGGGAACTGCCGGTTCTACCAACATCATGAAAATCCTGCCGGCTTACTGAGCATGGTAGCGACGGCCAACCGCATGGTTGGAGATATTGGCGGCACCAATACGCGCCTCGCATTGTTCGATGCGCACGCCAAGCAACTGCGTTTTCAGCGCAACTATCGCAACCGGGACTACAGCAGCCTCGCCGACATTATCCTTGCCTGGCTGCACGACCTCAGTGGCAAACCCCCGGAAGAAGCGTGCCTTGCAGTGGCAGCGCCGCCCTTCGATGACGAGGTACAACTACTGAATATCGACTGGCGCTTTTCGCCTCGCGAACTGGCCAGGCAATTCGGTTTTTCCCGATTTGGCTGCATAAACGACTTTGAAGGTAACGCCTATGCCCTGCCCCACCTGACCGCTCATGAGCTGGTGACCCTGCAGGTCGGTAAACCTGCACTGCACCGCAGATTGGCAACACTTGGGCCTGGCACTGGCCTGGGAGGAGCCACACTGGATACCCGGGGACCAGAGCCCATTGCCTGCGCCAGTGAACCGGGCCACATGGGACTGGCCCCGGCCACGGCACTGGAGTTTGCGCTGTTTGAAAGGCTCAGGGGTGAAAGCGGCGAGGTGTACGCAGAGCGCCTACTATGCGGCCCGGGGCTGCTGCGCCTCTACCAGGTGTTGGCCAGGGAACGCCGCATTGACGCGCCCCTGCAAACGCCAGAAGCGATTTCCGCACAGGGCCTGCGCGGGGAGTGCCTACTGTGTGCAGAGACACTGCAGCTCTTCTGCGGCCTATTGGGTTCCGCCTGTGGTGATTTTGTCCTCGCCAACGGCGCCTATGGCGGCCTTTACCTGGCCGGTGGCATATTGCCGACCATGACGAATTTCCTGCGCGAAAGTACATTCTCGCGGCGGTTCACGGCGAAAGGGAAGATGACACAGCACCTGTCTGACGTGCCGGTGTATATTGTCTGCGGCGATTCCATCGGCCTTGTGGGCGCCGCCCACGCGCCTATTTATCAGGATGCGTGACACACTGTCGTCACCTAAAACACCGAAATGGGCTCACTGATGGCCACAATTCCCCCAAAAATTGTTTTCTTCGATTCATACCAAGTGCCCAATATAGTGCTACACTCATGTGTGCTGATAGGTTTCAGCGATGTTTATGCTCACGGTCGAAGTTCCATTCAGTTCCTCGGTACGTAACCCATAAATACATTTCTTAATGATAAAGGCGCCTGGACATGGCGCTGCAGCAATACAGGTAAACTCTATGTCTAAGACAACCGGTACCGTTAAGTGGTTTAACGAGACGAAAGGATTCGGCTTTATCGAGCGTGAAGACGGCCCTGACGTATTTGTACATTTCAGTTCCATTGAAGCAGACGGATTCAAAACCCTGGCCGATGGCCAAAAGGTTGAGTTCAACGTGACGGACAGCCAGAAAGGCCCTCAGGCCGAGAACGTAGTCCCACTCTAAAACGTAAAACATTT
>CAJQQW010000017.1 GCA_905480565.1 uncultured Halioglobus sp.
GGGCGTGGGCTTGATCAGCCCTCCGCCGCACCACGATGTGTACTCCATTGAGGATATTGCACAGCTAATCCACGATTTGAAAAATGCCAATCGCGAGGCCCGAATCAGCGTCAAGCTGGGCTCTGAAATAGGCGTTGGGACTATCGCCGCAGGCGTCACCAAAGCGAAAACGGATCACCTGGTTATCGCTGGTCACGATGGTGGTACCGGTGCCTCCCCGATTACTTCGATCAAACATGCAGGTCTACCCTGGGAGCTGGGAATTGCCGAGACACACCAAACGCTGGTGAAAAATAACCTGCGTTCGCGTGTCGTATTGCAGACAGACGGGCAAATCAAGACCGGTAGGGACGTCGCCATGGCGTTCCTGCTCGGCGCTGAGGAAGTAGGCTTTGCAACCGCGCCACTGGTCACGCTGGGCTGTATCATGATGCGCAAGTGTCATTTAAACACCTGCCCTGTCGGTATCGCCACACAGGATCCGGAGCTTCGCAAAAAGTTCTCCGGTAGCCCCGATCACGTGGTGAACTACTTCTTTATGGTGGCCGAGGAATTGCGCAAGATCATGGCAGATCTCGGCATCCGCTCTGTCAATGAAATGGTTGGCCGGGTCGATCTTCTTGAAACCGCCGAAGCCGTCGACCACTGGAAAGCCAAAGGATTGGACTTCAGCAGCATGCTCACGCCGGCTGAAATTGTCTACGAGGGGACCGAAGTCTATCGCACCATCGAACAAGACCACGGACTGGACAAAGCACTCGACAACGTACTGATCGAAAAAGCTCAGCCGGCGCTTCTCCGTGGCGAAAAAGTTCAGATAGAGAGCGATATCATCAACATCAATCGTGTGGTCGGTACAATGCTGTCACACGAGGTAGCCAAAGCCACCAATGGCAAGTTACTGCCTGACGACACCATTCATGTAAAACTGAATGGCTCCGCGGGGCAGAGCCTCGGTGCTTTCCTTGCCACAGGCATTACCCTCGAAGTAGAGGGAGATGCCAACGACTATGTCGGTAAGGGCCAGTCCGGCGGGCGAATCATTGTCTATCCACCGCGGCAAAGCACCTTCAAAGCAGAAGATAACATTCTCATCGGTAATGTTGTGATGTATGGCGCTACCTCCGGAGAGTCTTACTTCCGCGGCATCGCCGCGGAACGTTTTTGCGTGCGCAACAGTGGCGCCACCGCCGTAGTTGAGGGCGTGGGCGACCACGGCTGTGAATACATGACCGGCGGGCGAGTGGTCGTACTAGGCAAAACCGGTAAAAATTTCGGAGCCGGGATGAGTGGCGGAATTGCCTATGTCTGGGATCGGGATGGCGACTTTGCCAGCCTGTGTAACTTTGGCACCTTCGAGTTGGAGCAAATGGAAGATCCCAATGATATTGAGGAACTGCGCCAACTGATCGAAAATCACAAGACCTACACCGAGTCCACTGCGGCCGCAGACATACTCGATAACTGGGACGCTGAACTATCCCGATTTGTGAAAGTCATGCCTACGGACTACAAGCGAGTCCTTGCGGAAATGGCACAGGAAAACGTAAAAACCGCTGCAGTCGGTTCCTAGCAGGAATAGAAGAGAGTTATGGGAAAACCAACAGGATTTAAAGAGTACGAACGCGAAACCGAGCCCTACCGCGAGCCTTTCGTGCGTCTGACTGATTTTGACGAGCTTTACACCGAGCACGACGAGTCGCACCTGCGCAAGCAGGGAGCCCGCTGCATGGACTGCGGGGTGCCCTTCTGCCAATCCAACAATGGCTGTCCGGTCCAGAACCTGATTCCCGAGTGGAACGATCTCGTGTACAACAACCGCTGGCGTGAGGCGTTAGATCGGCTGCACAAGACCAACAACTTTCCGGAGTTCACCGGTCGTGTCTGCCCCGCGCCCTGCGAAGGCGCCTGTGTGCTCGGGATCACGGATCCGCCGGTTACCATCAAGAATATTGAAAATGCCATCATAGATCGTGGCTTCGAAGAGGGCTGGGTAACACCGAAGCCCTCGGCACCCGATACCGGCAAAAAAGTCGCCGTAATCGGCTCCGGCCCTTGCGGTCTCGCCGCCGCAGAACAATTGCGCAGCGCAGGTCACGCTGTCACCGTCTACGAACGCGCTGATCGAATCGGTGGCTTGCTGATGTACGGGATTCCTAACATGAAGCTGGACAAAGGCGTCGTGGAGCGACGTGTGCAGCTGATGCGTGACGCAGGGATCCGCTTCGAGACCAACGCCGACGTAGGCAGGAATATTGATCCCGCCGAGCTGATTGAGCAAAACGACGCCGTCCTCATGGCCACCGGCGCCACCCTCGCCCGCGATCTGCCCATACCCGGGCGCGAGGCGAAAGGCGTTCACCTTGCAATGGAATTCCTGACCGCCAATACCAAGAGTCTGTTGGATTCTGGCCTGGAAGACGGCGGCTATATTTCGGCTAAAGACAAAAATGTTATTGTCATCGGTGGCGGTGATACCGGCACAGACTGCATCGGCACATCACTGCGCCACGGTTGTAAGTCATTGGTCAACTTCGAGTTGCTGCCAAAGCCGCCGCTGGAAAGGGCTCCCAACAACCCCTGGCCGCTGTGGCCACGGATTTATCGGGTAGACTACGGACACGCCGAAGCTGCGGAGAAGTTTGGCGACGATCCCCGCGTCTACTCTATCATGAGCAAGCATTTCCTGATGGACGATGACGGCAACCTTACCGGTATCGTCACCGTCAACGTCGACGAGAATATTCAGGAAATACCCGGCACGGAAAAGACCTGGGAGGCAGACCTCATTCTGCTCTCCATGGGTTTCCTGCAGACCGAGCACTACATCAACGATCCATTGGGAATGGAGACGGATGAGCGCGGTAACTTTATTGCCAACAAGCAGGATTTTCGCACGAGCATAGCGAATGTCTACGCGGCAGCAGACTGTCGCCGTGGCCAGGACCTGGTGGTTAGAGCAATCAATGAAGGCCGCGAAGCAGCCCGGGAAATTGATCGCGACCTGATGGGCAGTACGCAACTTCCCTGAAAAAGTTGCCCGTTGGCCACGCGCGCCAAACAGCCATAACAACCCCGCCTCCACCCCTGAGCGGGGTTTTTGCGCAAACAGCCGCTTTCACCCTGCAGTGATGCGCGTCAGAAACTGAAATTATCCGGCACAAAGGCGTCAAACGTGGCCTTGTAGATTTCTGGTGTCGGGTAAATGCATGACACTGCATTCGT
This sequence comes from uncultured Halioglobus sp., assembly GCA_905480565.1. Taxonomy (GTDB): domain Bacteria; phylum Pseudomonadota; class Gammaproteobacteria; order Pseudomonadales; family Halieaceae; genus Marimicrobium. The sequence goes on from CAJQQW010000017.1 coordinate 3,226, forward strand.
ATGAATTCCGCCGTTGGCATAGTCTCGCATCAAGTCCTGCAACTCTTCCGCCGGACCTATCAGGCCTATTTCATCGACCAACTCATCCGGCAATGCGGCTGCGGTGCGTTCGCGATCCTTGGCCGCCCAGCCCTCACGTATTTCTCTGGCGGCTTCCTCGTAGCCAGCCCAGGCCAAAAATTTGTTATATACCGGTGTCGAGTAATAGCTGGCAAAGGCGGCGCGAAAAGCGTCTCGCCCCATCGCCTTATCCTCGGTCACGACGACCATATGACGACACACTATCTCAATGTCGTCGCATTTTTTACCGGCGCGCTCAGCACCCACGGCGACGTGCTCAATAATTTTTGGTAGAACCGAACGGGGAAACAGATTGAGGATGACCCCGTCCGCGATCTCAGCCGCCGCCTCTATCATTTTAGGCCGCAATGCCGCCAGGTAGATGGGCACATCCTCGATGGGAGACTGTCGGTAACCTTTGCTTTTCAGCGTCTGGCCCTCAAACGCTGTTTTCTCACCCGCCAGCATGCTTCGCATCAAGGCGACCGTCTCCTGCATGCGCGTCAAGGGCTTCTCAAGCTTGAGTCCGTGCCACCCCTCAATAATGGTGTGGCTGGAGGTGCCCAGTCCGGGCACGAAGCGCTTTGGAAATGCCTCCGCGATTACGGTTAGCGTGGAAGAAAGCACAGCCGGCGTCCGCGTATAGGCAGGCACCACGGCGATGCCGACTCTGACCTTTTTTGTCTTCTCGAGAATCATGGGCGCCAGTGTGAGAGCATCCAGGCCACCGGCATCTGCAAGCCACAAATCATCGTAACCCTGTGCTTCCGCCTGCTGGGCGAGGGCGATGGTATCGGCTACAGTGCCAGTTGGAGCGGGTAAGGATAATGCGATGCGTTTTTTATGTTTCATAGGCATTCCTCAAGATTATCCCCCGCTAAAAACCCAGCAACCGGGCATAGCGGTCGCGGTGGTAGGACCGGTTACCGTAACTGGCTTCCAGCGCACGCGCACGCTTCAGATACAGACCCGCATCAAACTCATCGGTCATACCGATGCCACCGTGCATTTGAATCAGCTCATTAGTCATATTGTAGAGAAACTGCCCTGCCCTGCACTTCGCCAGCGATGCCAGTTCAGCACTGTTGTCTGAGTCGTTATCAATCGCCTGCAGAGCTGCCTCCACACACGAGCGTGTCTGCTCCATGGCGGAGAACAATCCGGCCGCGCGGTGACCCAATCCCTGGAATGAACCAATAACCTTGCCGAACTGCTCTCGTGTTTTCAGATAATCCAGCGTCATATCAAAAGCCTGTGAGGCCGTACCGAGCATCTCGGCCGCAATACCAGCCCGGGCTCTATCAAGAACCTGCTGCAACAATGGCAAACCCTCATCCAGGCGGCCCAGTAACGCATCCGTGTCGACATGCACGTTGTCGAGCCGGATGTTGGCATAGTCACGACTGTCCAATACGTTGAGCGGCGTGCGCGATACACCGACACTGTCACCGGACAGCAGGAACAAGCTGATCCCATCGTCGCCGCCGGGCGTGCCCGCCGTGCGCGCCGCAACGACAAAATGCGTGGCAGCGCTTCCTTCCGCGACACTGGCCTTGGAACCCGTCAGAGTATAGCCTCCCTCGCTCGCGCGCGCTTCAAGTGCGGTGCTTTCTGGTCGGTGATGCGTACCCTCGTCAACCGCCAAAGTCAGTATAGCGGTCCCGTCGATAATCTTTGGCAACATCGCTTCTTTCTGCTTAGCGCTGCCGCCAAGCAACAGTGCGCTGGCGCCTGCCAGTGCAGAGGGCAACAGTGGCGAGGCTGTCAGCTGGCGACCCAACTGTTCCAGCACCAGG
>CAJQQW010000018.1 GCA_905480565.1 uncultured Halioglobus sp.
TGGAAGAAGCTTCCGCGGGCTTGATTGCCCTGTCGGGTGGTGTGGCAGGTGAGGTGGGCCAAGCCCTTGCGTCCGACAAGCGGGAGATCGCGCGTGAGCGAGCAATGTACTGGATGTCACTATATCCAGGCAGGTTCTATCTAGAGTTGCACCGAAGTGGCAGGGAGGCGGAGGAGGCTTGTCTTCATGCGGCAGTGTCCCTCGCAGAAGAGCTGCAATGCCCGGTAGTGGCTACAAACGACGTACGCTTTCTTGACGCGGATGAATTCGAGGCCCACGAGGCCAGGGTGTGTATTGGCGAAGGGCGCACTCTGGATGATCCGCGCCGGGCCCGACGCTACACCGCGCAGCAATATTTGCGTTCGCCGGAGGAAATGACGGCTTTGTTTTCTGATTTGCCGGAGGCGCTGGAAAACAGTGTGCAGATCGCGCGGCGTTGTAATGTTGTGCTGGAACTGGGTAAGCCTTACTTGCCAGAGTATCCGGTGCCGAAGGGCCAGACCATGGATGAATTCTTCCGGCAGCGATGCCATGAGGGGTTGAGCCAGCGGCTTCAGGTTTCCTCGGAAAGGGGGCAAGCCTTTCCCCCCGAGCAGGAGCAGGACTACCGGGAACGCCTGGATTTTGAGCTGCAAACGATTACACAAATGGGCTTCCCCGGCTACTTCCTCATCGTTATGGACTTTATCCAATGGGCGAAAAATCACGATATTCCTGTAGGCCCAGGACGGGGCTCTGGTGCGGGGTCACTGGTCGCCTACGCCCTGCAGATCACTGACCTGGATCCGTTGGAGTACGATCTGCTGTTCGAGCGATTTCTCAATCCCGAGCGAGTGTCCATGCCCGATTTCGATGTCGATTTCTGTATGGAAAAGCGCGACCGTGTTATCGAGTATGTGGCGGATAACTATGGCCGCGAGGCGGTGTCTCAAATTATTACCTTCGGCACCATGGCTGCGAAAGCGGTGGTGCGCGATGTAGCTCGGGTGCAGGGCAAGTCCTATGGATTAGCCGACAAGTTATCCAAGATGATTCCCTTCGAAGTAGGTATGACTCTGGAAAAGGCGCTGGAACAGGAGGAGCCGCTGCGCGAATTTCTCGGACAGGACGATGATGCCCAGGAAATCTGGGATATGGCGGAGCAACTGGAGGGCGTTGTGCGCAACGTCGGCAAGCACGCTGGCGGAGTGGTTATCGCCCCGTCCAAGCTAACTGACTTTTCGCCACTGTTCTGTGACGAAAGTGGCTCTGGTCTTGTGACACAATTTGACAAGGGTGACGTAGAAGATGCCGGGCTGGTCAAGTTTGACTTTTTAGGCCTGCGTACGCTGACCATTATTGATTGGGCGGTGAAGATGATCGATGTCGCCAGAGAGCGGGCCGGGGAGTTGCCACTGGATATATCGCAGCTGCCACGGGATGACCACGAAAGCTTCGAGTTGCTGCGTTCGGGTGAGACCACGGCGGTGTTTCAGCTGGAATCACGTGGCATGAAAGAGCTGATCGAGCGGCTGCAGCCCGATTGCTTTGAAGATATCGTTGCACTGCTGGCATTATTCCGTCCTGGCCCCCTTCAGTCGGGCATGGTGGACAACTTTGTCAATCGCAAACATGGTCGTGAGGAAATCTCCTATCCCGATGCCCAATACCAGCACGAGTCGTTGAAGCTGATATTGCAGCCCACTTACGGGATTATTCTCTATCAGGAACAGGTGATGCAGATCGCCCAGGTTTTGTCCGGGTACACGCTGGGCGGTGCCGACATGCTGCGGCGCGCAATGGGCAAGAAAGATCCGAAGGAAATGGCGCGGCACAGGGAAATTTTCGAGGATGGGGCTCGCGCCAAGGGAGTGGATGGCGAGCTGGCTATCAAGATTTTCGACCTGGTGGAGAAATTTGCCGGATACGGTTTCAATAAATCGCACTCTGCAGCCTATGCATTAGTGTCGTACCAGACCGCATGGTTGAAGACGAAATACCCGGCCGAGTTTATGGCAGCGGTGATGAGCTCGGAACTCGATAATACCGACAAGATTGTTGTGTTTGTGGATGAATGTAAACGCATGAAGTTGTCCCTGAAGCTGCCGGACGTCAACGAGGGGCAGTATATGTTCACCGTGAATACGGCGGGCGATATCATTTACGGACTGGGGGCGATTAAAGGTCTTGGTGAGGGCCCCATTGGAAATATCCTGAAAGCGCGCGAGGAGGGAGGGTCTTTTGTCGACTTGTTTGACTTTTGTGCTCGCACGGACCCTCGCAAAGTCAACCGAAGAGCCCTTGAGGCGATGATTAGATCCGGCGCCCTCGACTCGTTGAACGTGGAGCGCTGGGTTTTGATGGCCTCTCTGGATGATGCGCTGAAAGCAGCTGAGCAAAGTGCGAGTAACCGTGACAGTGGTATGGTCGACTTGTTCGGTGAAGTAGTGCCTGGCTCAGGCAACAGTGGTGAAGATGTATACAAGGAATTTCGCGGCGCCAGAGCGTGGACCGATAAGGAACGACTGGGTGGCGAGCGGGATACGTTAGGTCTCTATATCACTGGACACCCTATCGATGAATACCAGGAAGAGGTGCGTCGTTTTGCGCCGAATCGCATCGCCAGTC
>CAJQQW010000019.1 GCA_905480565.1 uncultured Halioglobus sp.
GGGCGTCCACTGCAACAAGGCGGTGTCGCGGTTAATTAGCCGCGTCGTTAACGCAGGTTCTTTTATCCCGCCGTACGTGGTGGCACATAACGCGCTATTCTCGTCAGACGGGTTGAAGGTAAAGCTCGCCGCGAGAGGACGCTTCAGGTTGCCGTCGCTCAGACCGCTTGTGATACCAATGACGGTTACGAGCCAATCATTGCTTGCACCGTCTTTTTTCTCAATGATAATTCCGGGACGAGCACCGCGCGAGGGATCGTAGGTGAATTTTGTCAGCTCCTGAGCCACTTGCCATGAGCCCTGTTGCGGCTGATCCGGCGTGTCCCCGGGCACATCAAGGTCAACGACAGTATGCCCTTCTGCATCCTCAACAAGTAAACGAAAGCCATTTTGGTCAGGCCGCACCGGGCTACCTGAGGGCAAAACAATACCAGACTCAAATATCAGTTGGCCGCTGCGCCCCCTGGCAACAGAGTCACTTACCCTGAGCACAGGGTCTTGAGCCGGCACACCATTATCGGGTTGACACGGTCTATTTTTGAATAATGCGGTCGGAAGTGTCAGCCTAGATCTCGCGCTCCAGCTAGCGTCTGGGCAGGGAGAGCCGGTGCATCTCAGATTTGCCTTGCAGAGGTATTCAGGATTGAGCACATCGATCTGCGACTCAGCCGCACAGGACATAAAAACAGGACTTAGGGCTTTAGGCGAGTGTGTGACGACTTCGATGTCGCCGCTCGAGTCATCCTTCACCATAACAACCCGGCTTTGGTCGGTCTGTCCATGCCAAACCAAATTTTTAGCCATCCGCAGAGCCGACTCGCGCACTCCGCGCAAATGCCTTGATGGCAACGTTAGCGTGGGATACGACATCGGCGTCTGTCCGACGGAATTCTGGCATACCACCTGCTCTGGGACGCACGCGAAGAACGGTCCCGGGTATGGAAATGACCTCATTTCGAGCAGATGTTCCGTCGAGGGCAGACAAGTAACACTGGTATTCATAGTTCCTTTCAACTGGCCTGGGATTCCCATCATCGTCAATCAGTTGACAAGCGACCCGCTCAGTCTCTGTCGGCCCAGAACCAGAGACCAGAACACCGCGAAACTGCTGACCATCAGCGTCTGAAGTAATTAGCCAACGGCCTGCGTTGTCGGTTCGGTTACTGAATCTGCGCAGCGTGGTTTCACTTGATAAGCTTTCGGATGCGCGATCAGAACTTCGACCGTCTAACTGACGCAGCCCCACCTCGCTTGACCGCTGCGCTGACGCTTGATTAGCTGTTACAGTGGTCTCGGAAGACAATTCTTGTGCTCCCGTCGCTAATGCGTTCACATTGTTGACCACCGAGATCATCGCCGCATTGGAGGTATCCGGATCCGCCGCCAGACTTACAAGAAAATCTTCGTTGCAAATCAGGTTGTATTGCGAATTCGGGTCAGTATTCGCATTGAATGACTGCGGAATGACATCGGCAGGCGCCGAAGGGCTGGCCGGGGGGCAGGTGCCTGACGTTATCCACCCGTCCGAATTGTTGACAATGTTTTGTGAATCTCCCTCAGCGTAAAGTGACAGTGAAAAATCTTCACCCGTGTCACGGTAGCCAAAGTTAACAGAAAAATTCCACGGGCCAATCGAGAAGTTGCAATAACCTTGGCTTTCATCCTTGTGATTATCCGCATAATACTGGAGCAACCCTTTCCGCATAGACGTCATTGAAATATAGGCATAGGTAAATACGTTATCTGAATTGAGGCAGTTCGTGCACGTATCAGCCCAGCAACTGCTAGTGGTGCTGGTGTCGCACGTGCCGGGTATGGGCTCCCATGAGCTATTGTTTTCCTCGTCTGTAATGTAGCAGCTCCCCTCAAGCGTATAGGGAACAGACGTATAGCTGAACGCATAGTTCGCGACGCCAACGTATTCGTTGTTCGTGCCCGAGGAATCGAGGGTTACTGCACGCGCCACAGGCGCGGAGATCAATACGGTAATTACTAGCGCCAATATTGCCTGTCCGATATAAACTGTATATTTCATTGGCCTTCTCCAGCCTGAATCCTGCTCGGGTTAGGACTAGGCGCAGCGAAAAGTTGCGCATAAAGAGGCGGTGACGTTGGCAAGAAGGGAGATACTGGCGCTACATCGCCCGCAGACGCCGCAGAGGCAGCGCATACAAGCTCGCCATCACTATTCGTCCACGTGTTACTCGAACAGGTCTGACAGGAATACGTTGAGCCGCCTCCCCCGGAGGTTTCACACGTTGCACAAAGCGTTTGTGCGGTTCCATTATAGCTCCAATCGGAATCACAGCTGGCGAGCCAACTGCCGGGCGGCGGCGCTGTATCGCAGGTCAAGGTACCGTTATCATTATTCCAGACTTCATTACTGCAGCTGGCACAGCTATTATTGACACGATCTACACTGTCATCATTAGCACAATCCGCACAGAGTGTTGTGCCGCTAAAACTATCAAGGTTGCAAGATGCGCTCCAGCTGCCGGCTGGCGCCCCGGATTCAACCTCCACGCACGCTCCGCAAATGCCTTCTGCTGCTGATTGATAACCGACGTTAAGCGGTGTTGTGCAGTTGTCAGGTGGCACTAGTCGTTGATACGTAGTAGTGGGCGGCGTTACCCAGGCGACACCCTCTGACCCTTCAGACGGCTCGACCAGGCAGTTATTCTGGTTATCGAATGAGTCATAGTTCGTAAGCGCGGTCGATCCCGACGTTGCCGACGTACAATCAGATTGAGAGTACTCGTTAAGATATTCACCTGTCGCATTCCATGCGGCGCAGACATAATCGCACATGGGGCTAATACTCATGTCGACGAACCCCGGAAGATTCGCATTTACACTACCCGCAGACAGAATAAAAAATTCATCCTTATTTTCCGCAGTAGGAGGTTCATCGGGGCCCACGATGGCAACGTTAGCGGGTGCAGGCGTATTCTCGTTTCTGGAAATGCAGGCGTTTTCCCAGAATGGGATTTCATCGCCTCCCTCCACGGCTGTGGGATACCATACAAACGTCATCTGATAGCTTGGATCAAGCGCTTTAAACAACTTTGCAATATCTTCCATCACTTTGAGTGCTGCATAGACTTCGGTCATCCCGTCCGCTGCCCCCGCCGCTTCAAGTGCATCCTCACCTGTATCCGCTGCCGTCTTTTTGAGGCTATCCTTGGCGTTGCTTGTCACTTTCTTTTTTACAGCGTGCAACACGTCGCTTGCGGCGGCTTTCACGTCCCACTGCGTGTCGGCGGTAAACTGGATGCCAAACGATGGCAAAATAGCGTCGCCATTGGCAATCTCATAGTCCATTGACACGTAGTAGTTGCTCGCCGGCCCGCCACGCAAGTAAACCCCGGTGCCGGTATTCTGGTAGGGCAAAATAGTTAGCGGAAAACCTGGCCCGACGATGCCATCGCCACCGCTTCCCTCATTGAATTGAGTATTTATGGTGAACGATGTCCAGTTCGAGATCGCAACTCCAATGCCCTGCGACTCCGCCGCTACTTGCGAATCGGACGAATTTGCACTCACCTGTATTGAAAAAAAAAACCTAATGCAGAAATAAGAATCATGTAGTCGAAAATGCGCCCAAATGGCATATGTTTCTCCGTAATCAGAAGAACCGGTGCGCCGGCAGATACTGCGTCATCTAGACAACGCAGATTCCATGCCAGAAAAGAAAAGCTTCTTAGAATTAGTGGCTTGCGACTTTACCGGAGGTGACAGTATTGAATGTGTAAATAAAACTGACAGCGCAGTAGCGTGACGGAGACGCGCCATTATTATACTGATGAGTCGGTTCGCAGTGTGGAATTGGGTAGTGGTTTGAGTTCAGGTGTCTGGATTCTCTCGGTCTGGGGAGGTTAACTTGTCTAAACCCTCGTCCGGGCTGGCATGAATCTTCGAATTCACTAACAGCATCAACAAAAACAACATCGCCGGCACAAAGTGCATGGCAACCCTCGATACCCCGGTGAGGCGAATCGCGCCCGCAGCGAATCTTGTGTAGATAAAGAGGAAGACAAATATCGCTACCACAGAAACCATAAGCGCAAGCAGTCCTCGAAGCTGATATCGATCACTTGGATTTATTGCAATAACGAGAAGCGGCAGAGCGGCCACAAGATAGGCCAGCAGGTTCCAATTGCCGTAGTACCAAAAGCTCGCAATCAATTGCTCTGTAGCCCTGGGGCGATAGAAAATGAGAAGCGATTCGAGAGAGTGGCCAGCGAGCGCAACATCCTGGGGAAGGAATACCAGCAGTAGAGCCACTGCACCGCATGTGAATCCTAGAAAGAGCAATGAGAGCTGCCACCTCAGTAAAACTATCGCTATAGCTGGGATAAATGTGGCTAGCCAGAGCAAGCCTTCCACTTTTACAAGCGGCCCGGAAAAAGCAAAAGCGAAAGCTATTCCGGCCTGCCATCGTTGGCGGTCAACAGACCAGAGGTAGAAAGCCAGGGCCGCGACCGTAAAGGTTCCGGTGACGAAAATGTCTGCATATCCAGCCAATGCCACATGTATATTCATTAGCGGCAGTGACATCAAGAAGTAGGTGAACAATGCGGCAATCACGGGTTTTACGGAGGCGGCTCTTGCCATCCCATAAAATGCGAGACCCAGGCCTAGGAAGCACATTGCCCATGGCAGGTTCATGATACTCTCGTCCCAGCGACCGATGGCAAGGCACATCCATACCTGTAACAGGGGAGCAGTGGCCGGGTAGCTCGCGTTTGTGTCAGTGAGGACACCTTCACCGCCTATGTTCAACCAGGCCTGTGGTGGCACGAACGGAGTCAACTCCCCTCTACCAAACCAGGCTTTGGCCTTAGTGGCCCAGTGCATAGTAGTGTCCCAGGCATACAAAGGGCGAGCTATCAGCTCGAGTGTGGGGACCAGGAGATGCCAGGCGGCCAGTGCAATGAATACCGCGAAGAGCAAAATTTCGCTGCGCGAGAGATCGGCGGTTTCGGCGGGTAGGGAAAAAAGTACGGGATCAGACTTTCGTCTTTTCAGCCAATACAAAAACGCAACAGCCGTCACTGCAATACAGAGTATTGCGGTGACGGCAAAGT
>CAJQQW010000020.1 GCA_905480565.1 uncultured Halioglobus sp.
TTAAGCATACACCCGCTGCCCCTGTCCTAGCTCAAGCCCAGAACAATTAGCGCGGCGACTAACGCAGACTGCTTCAGGCTGCCCTTCACTTTTTGCTCCTCATCCTGGACGATGACCTCCAGCTCACTCTCACTAAAATCCTTAATATTTCTATGCGACAGCGCGATACGAGCCTTGGCCTGTGTAATTGCCTTCTCACGAATCCTCGACTGGTAGCGCCCTACCACTCCATCCTTTATTGCACCCAGCTTTTTTACCATCAGGCCACTTTCCCGATCAATTCAACGCAAAACTTACCCACATCACAGTTTCGTTAAAGACTCTTGCCGTTATTCAAAATATCAAACCTCTGCATTTCCGTACAGTATACGCACAATTTTCAATGAGGCCTTTACGGGGTGATCGAAACCGTCAGGGAACGACTAAGTCCATGTTCTTCATAAAAAAAGCGTCAACCCGGCGAAAAAAAGGCGTTGGCCTGATCAATTTTGCCAATAACAGCGTTTCCCCTTTAATCGTCGTTAGCCTGCCGTTATGCATTCTGGATCGGGGTTCACAGTAGTCTCTGAGCCAGATTAAGCGCCTGACCCTGTCAGACAAGGTAAAAGTAGATACCGCCCGATCTAGCGTCTCGTGTTTATACCTCATTTGGGTAACCAAAAACGGTGCCAGCCTTGCCGGTGTTCGCATATTCTCTGTCAGGTTCGCAGGCCTAAATGTGCGTCTCACTCTGACTCACTTAAAACATACACACGTCTGCAGCCCATAACGCGGGAGAGGCAAAATGCGCACGCCGAGCAAGCGAGAAATTATTGTCATTCTGGAAGATGCTTACAAGCAAAATGGCGTTTACCGGCCATGGGCAGAACCTGCCCACGCGACACCGACCCAACACTCGCACGGCGGAGTGAGTAACCCATTCCAGTATGAGCCTCTGGAATCTGGTTTGAAGGGACCGGCACCAGGCTGAGCCCTCACGTGCTTGCCGCGAGGCCCGCAAGCCTCCGCACGACCAGCTTCTCAACTGTATCCTCGCGGGTTTTTTGCGGGCAATACGATAAATTCCTGTAAATTTGCGCTGTAAGCCCGCCCCAATGTACCGTTTTAGTGTACTATTTTTGGCGTTCTGCCCTTTTGGCGCTACTATCTGAAAATCCATGCTGCCGCAGCCTGAAAGCACTTTACCCGAGCTATGAAAAATTGTCTGGTTGTACTGGGAATGCACCGCAGCGGTACGTCCGCTTTTACAGGCATCCTCGATCTTCTCGGATTGAATCTCGGTACAGTAATGCTCGAAACCCAGTCGGACAATCCCAAGGGTTTCTTTGAGAACAAGTATGTCGTGCAGGCAAACGACTGTATCCTGGACACCCTGAATTCTTCCTGGGATGACGTACTGCCACTTCCAGCTCGCTGGACGGAGCAATTTGAACAGAGCCAGCTTCAGCTGGATATCCGAGCATTCCTGCGCACGGACCTCGCCAATAACCAGATTTCGGCTCTCAAGGACCCACGCCTGTCTCGCTTGCTACCTTTGTGGATGCCGCTTCTGAATGCGGAGGACGTGGCACCTCATTTCGCCCTGGTGGTAAGAAACCCACTGGAAATCGCCCATTCGCTGGCGGAACGCAACGGCTTCTCGGTAGAAAAATCACTTGTACTGTGGATGCAGTACATGGTGGATGCAGAGCGCAACACGCGGGGACGCCCAAGAGGATTCTTAAGCTATGACTCTTTGCTCCGGGACCCGCTACAGTGTGTCGGGAGAGTTTTTGCTAGCATTGATTTCGAACTACCCTCCCTCACGGGAGAGAGTAAAGATAAGCTCTCTGATTTCCTCGATCAAAACATGCGACACCATCAGGTGCACGATGAAGTGCTGGCCAGCCAGTGTCCAGCTGTTATCCGAGACTACTACCAACTGCTGTGCAAGATAGCAGACGCGGGCACCACAAACACCGAAGACTTGCGGCAACTCGATGAGCTGCAACAGCAGTTCGAAGCTAACCAGAAACTTTTCTATAACAGCGACCTTTTAACACTCCGGGACCAGCATCTTAAGACCCAGTCACCACAATGGTTCAGGGACGAATTAAGCGAGATACGGGCGGGCTTTGAGACCGATAAAGTGTTCCGCGAATACCGATATATTGCCAACACCGATGCCCTCTACAAGGAGCGAGAACTGCAGCTAGAGGTCAGCCAGTTTATTAGTACTCCCCCCTGGCGCGTATACAAGAAGTATCAGGAAACCGTAGAGAAAATCTTGCCTGCAGGTACAGCGTTACGCGGACTACTGCAGCAGATAAAGCTCGGCATTGCTGGTCTATCAGGCAAGGCACACGGAGATGACCTGCAAAGCTCGAGGAGCGCGCCCGATAGCATCGGGGCTGACGAAGCGGGCGAGCCTGCGACTCCAGAGATTCCCGAGTGGGAACCACTTGTCTTTGCCACCTCCGAAGATCCGCAGATCAGCATCATCATCCCGGTCTACAACAATTGGCACTTTACCTACGCCTGCCTCAAGTCCGTACACCAACATACATCAGGTCGTTTTGAGGTTATCGTGGTCGACAATAACTCGTCCGATGTCACGCCACAGCTGCTGACAGATATGGATGGTATAAAAGTACTCACAAACGAAAAAAACGAGGTCTTTGTCAACGCCTGCAATCAGGCCGCATCAGAGGCCTCAGGCGAGTATATCCTGCTGCTGAATAACGACACCGAAGTCGGCGAACACTGGATAGACGCACTAATCGACCCGTTTCAGGACCCATTGACCGGCATCGTAGGCGGCAAGCTGGTCTATCCGAATGGCAAGCTGCAAGAAGCAGGCGGCATCATCTGGCGCGATGGCACCGGTTGTAATTACGGTCATGACGACGACCCTGAGTTGCCTTGCTATACCTATCGCAGAGCGGTGGATTACTGCTCCGGTGCCTGCCTGATGATACCCCGCAGACTGTGGCAGGAGGTCGGGGGTTTCGATACGCGCTATGCCCCCGCTTACTACGAGGATACGGACCTGTGCTTCACCGTTCGCTCTATGGGCTATAACGTCATCTATCAACCCAGGGCGAGAATTGTACA
>CAJQQW010000021.1 GCA_905480565.1 uncultured Halioglobus sp.
ATCGTCGGTTTACTTTTGCCGAACTCAATGCTCGCTCAAACCGGGTCGCCAATGCACTGCTTGAAGCAGGCATAAAGCCCGGAGACCGGGTTGCGACCCTGTTAAAAAATGGTGTTGAATTTATCGAGACCTATTTTGCGGTAGCAAAAATTGGCGCTGTCTTCGTGCCGCTGAACTGGCGACTGGTCGCAGCTGAGCTCAGCTATATTCTTGGCGATTGCGGCGCAAGGGCACTGGTCTACGATTCAGATTTTGACGACACGGTGAATAAGCTCGCCGAAGGCGAAGCTGACGCGCTCGATGTCGTGCTTTGGTTGCGCCGGGAAAACGCCGACGGAGGCGCACCGGCATGGGCCACCGACTACGAACAATTAACCGGTGGCACGTGCGCGGACGAACCGCCAGTGGGCGCCTGGGATAATGATAATCTGTTCATCATGTACACCTCCGGTACAACGGGCCGGCCCAAAGGTGTAGTGCATTCTCACGAGGGTATGCTCTGGTCGCAACTCACCAGCATGAGCACCTCCGATATGCGCGACGGGGATCGCTGGTTACTGGCTATGCCCATGTTCCATGTCGGCACTATGAGCCCCGCCTCGTTGCTGGTGCACCGTGGCGGCGGCGGGGTCATTATGCGTGAGCTGGATATCGGCGAAATGTTCCGTTGTATCGAACAGGAAAAGGTCACTATTTTTATGGCAGTCCCGGCTATGCTGCAGTTTATGCTGGTGGTGCCGGAGCGCAAGGAATGTGATATCTCCTCCGTGCGCTGGATTGCGACCGGCGCAGCGCCGGTGCCAGTTTCCCTGCTGCGAGAATACGAGACGCTGGGTATCCGCATCTGCCAGGCTTATGGCCTCACCGAGTCCTGCGGCCCAGGCACGCTGCTACTGCCGGAAGATGCCGAAGCAAAAGTAGGCTCCTGTGGTAAACCGCAAATGCACACGGAGATAAAGATCGTCGACGGAGAAGGCAACACCATACCCATGGGCTCGAAGGAAGCCGGAGAGCTGCTTATTACCGGACGCCACATGATGAAAGAGTACTGGAACAAGCCCGAGGCGACGGCCGAAACGCTGAGGGACGGCTGGCTTTACACCGGCGATATCTGCACCTGGGATGCGGACGGTTTCGTCACCGTTTGCGATCGAAAAAAAGACATGATTATTTCCGGCGGCGAGAACATTTACCCAGCGGAGCTTGAAAACGTCTTGGCTGGCTGCCCCGATGTGCAGGAAGCTGCCGTCATCGGTGTTGCCTCAGAAAAATGGGGAGAAACCCCGCTGGCGTTAATCGTTCCGGCGCCCGACGCCAAACCTACAGCAGAATCGCTCAAGGCTTACTGCAAGGAAAATCTTGCAAGCTACAAAGTGCCGCAGCTCTTTGAACTGGTGGATGCCCTGCCGCGAAATCCGTCCGGTAAACTGCTGAAGCCGGAGCTGCGCGAACGTTTTCCAGGCCCTGCGCCATTCTAGAAAACGAGACAAAACCTACTCGTTCGGTACTCTCTCCAGGAGTCTCAGACGGATTTGCGCTAAATCTTCCCGTGTCATGCGCACTTTGAAATAGAACGCACCACCCACCAACGCCATGCCTCCCGTGAGGACAATGGTGAACCAACCCAGCTGTTGTAATACTTCTGCCGCCACTAAGCCCGGTTCAAGACCCGGACTCAGCCCGACAAGGTCAATCACCACCCCTGCCAGCATCGCACCAAGACCTGTTGTCGCTTTCAAAAGGAAGGCTCCCGCGGCAAAAAACACGCCCTCCTGCCGCCTACCCGTCGCCAGTTCCTGCTCGTCGAGCAGATCTGCCGTGAGTGACGCGGTGACTACATTTAGGGTGACTAACGCGAATACGCCAACACCGGTACTGCCCAGAACCCAGAGATAAATCAGTGTGGCTCCGTTAGGCGGCAAAAAACCCAGCAGGCGCGCGCCCAGCGAAATAAAGACATTCAGCGCGAGCAATATACAGGCGGCCAACAGCATACGCGGCTTGTCTACACGCTGTCCTATCCGCGCCAACACACCGAAGCCCAGCAGGGTTGCAATGAAAGTGGGTATTACCATACCTGCCAGCTGATCAGTGGAGAGCTCCCAAAAATAAGTCCCGATATAGAGCGACAGCGTAGCGTAGACACCCGCGGCGATACCGAAGGCGAGTCCGGCGCAGGTCACGAGCAAGAATTTACGGTTACTGAACGCTACACGCATATCCGTTATGGGCCGCAGAAAACTGAAGGGCGCATCATCCGCGCTTGCCTGCGGCAGGTGCGCGATAGTCGAGCGCGTACCCAGCACGCAGATAACAACAGTAACGCCGGCTAGTACGGCCGACAACACACCGTACTCGACGTAGTTAGCCTGCACCAGACGACCGTCGACATCACTATTGGACTGGAATATCACGGCAAAACCGATGGCCGGCATCAACATGCCCGCCAGCCACGCCATCGTTACCCGCGCCTTGGCAATGATCGTGCGCTCATCGTAGTCGGCGGATAACTCTGCCCCCATAGCACTGTAAGGAATGAAGTAAATCGTGAGAAACGTGCGTAACAGGATTGAGACACCCAGCAACCAGATGAAGGTTCCCATTTGCTCCAGATCGTCCGGAGGGTTGAACAACGCAAGAAATAGCAGGGCTGTGGGTAGACCGCCTGCGACAAGCAGTGGATGACGACGACCCCAGCGCGTGCGCAGGGTATCGGACCAGCTGCCCACCACCGGGTCCGAGATGGCATCCCAGGTAAGCGCAACAAACATCGCCAACCCAGTCAGCGTGCCACTCAAACCCAGCACCTGCGTATAATAAAAGACAACGAAGTTGACGAAGGCCGCATCTTTCACCGAAAAAGGCATATTGCCAATAGCATAAGACCATTTTTCGAAACCAGTTAACTTGCGCATGCAGTGCCCTCGCCGACCGCATTCGTTATGGTCATCGGCTTTATGGAAGAGGAATAGAACAGGCCAGCCAGTCGACCACATTAAGGAGGTGCAGTCAAAGCGCGCACGACACGTGCAAGCCAGTTCTGACCTGAGCAGCCTATTTGTGGGCAGCCTCGACACAGGGTACATTAGCCGCATGCACACCTTCCGAAGCAGCAAACTCTTCGCGCCCCTGTTGTCAGCCATTGTTGCGACCGCTCTATCTGCCTGCCTGCCAGAAACCATTCATGAACCTCCCCCCGGAGTGACCGCCGGCTGGCCGGCCTACGGCGCCACACCAGGAGGCACGCACTTTTCGCGCGCCAACCAGATTACCCCGGATAATGTCGCCAGCCTTGAGGTCGCCTGGCATCACCGTTCCGGTGACTATCGCGAGGCGCGCAAATCCGGCGCCAGCAGCCTCGCGCAAAGCTCCATGCAGGTCACACCGATTCTGGTCGACGACAGACTGTATTACTGCTCGCCCTTTAATCGCGTTATTTCGCTGGACGCAGAAACCGGTGAGGAACTCTGGGCCTTCGACCCAAAAGTGAACATGGACAACCACCCTGTGCTGACCCACTGCCGCGGCGTCAGCAGCTGGCGCTCTGGTAACGAGGGGTTTTGTGAGCACCGCATCTTCGCCGGCACCATGGATGCACGCCTCATTGCCCTCGATGCGAATACCGGTAAACCCTGTCCTGATTTTGGCGAAGCCGGTGAAATCGATACCAGTGAGGGCATGTCTGAACACCAACCGGCGGAATACGGCATTACCTCTCCCCCTGCAATTTTGGGTGACAAAGTCATCACCGGGTCCATGGTACTGGACAACCAACGCACCGATTCACCGGGGGGAATTGTGCGAGCCTACAATGCACGCAGCGGCGAACTGGAGTGGGCATTCAACCCGGTCCCGCCCGGCGGGTCAGAGCGTAACGAAGACGGCACCTGGCGCAGCGGCACCACCAATGTCTGGTCCATCATCTCGGTAGACGAGGCCCGCGGGTTGGTGTTCCTACCCACGGGGAACACCACTCCTGACTATTTCGGTGGCCACCGCAAGGGCCTAGACTATTACTCCAGCTCCGTCGTGGCGCTCCAGGGTGATAGTGGCGAGATCGCCTGGCATTACCAATTGGTGCACCACGACCTGTGGGATTACGATACACCCGCGCAGCCCACGCTGGTCGATCTCCTGGTAGACGAGAAAATAATACCGGTCGTTGTGCAAGTCACAAAAATGGGTATGACCTTCGTTCTCCACAGGGAAACGGGGCAGCCAGTGTGGCCGGTCGAAGAGCGGCCTGTGCCGCAGGAGGGGGCGGTCCCGGAGGAGTACCTTGCACCGACACAGCCCTTTCCCAGCCATATTCCTCCACTTATCAAAGGTGCCTATAGCGCCGATGCGGCATGGGGCTTGACCTTTTGGGACCGCAACGCGTGCAGGGACAAGATCGCCGGCATGCGCAACGACGGCATCTACACGCCCCCCTCTCTGCAGGGCAGCGTGAACTACCCCAGCAATGCCGGTGGGAATAACTGGGGGTCACCCGCCATCAATCCTGATACCGGCGTCATGGTGGTGTTCACCAACCGACTCGCCAGCACGGGCAAGCTGATTCCCCGTGAAGCATGCGAAGACAACCTGCAAGCACAGACCGGCACACCCTATTGCGTAGAGACCAATTGGATCACCTCGCCACTGGGGCTGCCGTGCAGCGCACCGCCCTGGGGCACACTGGATGCGATCAACCTGTCCAGCGGGGAAACCTTGTGGAGCGTGCCGTTGGGCACCACGCGCGACATGGCGCCCTTCCCCTTCTGGTGGATAGCGGGTTTGCCCGGGATGGCGGCCCCCATGATAACCACCTCGGGGCTGATCTTTTCCGGCATTTCCAACGAACATGCGCTGCGCGCCTTTAGTGTAGAGACGGGCAAGGAGCTGTGGCAGGGCGAGCTTCCCACGGCCGCCAACGCGCTGCCCATGACTTACCAGATCAGGCCTGGCGGTAAGCAATATGTAGTGATCGCCGCGGGAGGCCACTGGAGTGGCGGTGCACCACCGGGAGACCATATCATTGCTTTTGCCCTGCCGGATCAGGCCCCGCAACATTAGATCACACGAAGGAGAGATTATGGCACCGTCCCGCTTACTTGCGCCTTTATGCATGGCCTTGTGCAGTCTGATTGCGAGCCACGCACTGGCCTATGAACCACCACGCACCGCAGGCGGCAAGGTCAACTTCAGTGGCGTGTGGCAGGTACTCAATACTGCCAATGATTCGCTGGAAGCGCAGCCGGGACGCGCCGCTCAGGTGTTGCGCGAGGGGCCTGCCGTGCCCGTTCCGGTAAAAGAACTCGTCGCGCTGGGAGCCACAGGTGCCATTCCCCCGAGCATCGGGGTTGTCGAGGGCGATGTGATTCCCTACCGCGACGATGCGCTCGCGCAGCGCGAGGAAAACCGCGCGAACTGGATTACCGCCGACCCGGAGGTGCGCTGTTATCTGCCCGGCATTCCAAGAGCAAATTATATGCCCCACCCTTTCAAGATTGCACACAATGACGACAGCCTTTTTTTCAACTACGCCTATGCCGGTGCGGTGCGCAACGTCGCACTTGCGGACCCCGGTCCCGCGCCCTTGGACTCATGGATGGGTCAGTCCTGGGCACGCTGGGAGGGCGATACACTGGTTATCGAAACCACCGGCTTTAACGATCGCACCTGGTTCGATCGTTCGGGCAATTACCACTCCGATAAGCTGAAAGTCATCGAGCGCTTCACCCGCACCAGTGATCACACCATAGACTACTCCGCCACAATGGAAGACCCCAATGTATTTACCCAGCCCTGGACGATCCGTATGCCCCTGTACCGACGCGTCGGGAGAGATGAGATCATGCTGCAATTTAATTGCGTGGAGTACGTCGAAGAAATGATGTATGGCCACCTACGCAAAGAACCTCTGGATTGAGGAGCGACAGCATGAAGAGAGCACGCTTTACCTGCCTGTTAATATTGGTGCACGCCATAACGGCAAGCGCCGCCGAGGACACATTACCGCGCATGCCCTGGGGCGACCCGGACCTACAGGGTATCTGGAGCAACGCCACCGTCACCACGCTGACGCGGCCCGATGAGGTCGAAAAGCTGATACTGACGGAAGCCGAGGCCACGGCAGTAGAGAAATATGGCATGTTTGGAGAAGAGGCACGCCGCGAAATCGACAACCTCCCGGAGGGCGATCTGAAAGCCGGAGGCAACGTCGGTGGCTACAATGCAGCCTGGATAGATGCAGGCACTCGCGTACTGCGCGTGCGAGGAGAACCCCGAAGTTCGATTATTACAGAGCCGCAAGATGGACAGATACCCTACACGCTGCTGGGGCGCGGCCGCTTTTACTGGCAGGGCTTTAAGTGGATGACCCGTCACGACAACCCGGAAGAACGCCCCGACGGTGAGCGCTGTATTGTGGGATTTGGATCCACCGGCGGCCCACCCATGCTGCCCGTGTTATACAACAATCACTACCAGTTTGTGCAGACACCCAGCGAGATGCTCATCCTGGTGGAAATGAGTCATAACGTGCGCACCATCCGACTGGACAGCGAACACTTGCCAGAGGCCGTAAGACCGTGGCTAGGAGATTCCATCGGCCACTGGGAAGGCGACACCCTGGTTGTGCGCACCACCCAGTTCCACCCGCAACAGAACCTGCGCGCCGCCATCAAGCATCAGGTCTACATGACTAGCGACAGTGTTGTAGAAGAGCGCTTTACCCGCATAAACGAGCGGGAAATCCTCTACCAATTTACTGTCACCGACGACAGTATCTATACGCAACCCTGGCGCGGCGAGATGACCCTGAGAACTGCGCAGGGGCCTATCTATGAATACGCCTGCCACGAGGGCAACTACGGCTTACCCAATATCCTGGCCGGCGCGCGCCAGGCAGAGAAGGAGTAACTTATGCGTTATATCCATTACGCCCTTTACCTGGCACTGCCGTTGGCGGCAATGCAATCATGGCAGGTGCTTGCGCATCACGCCTTCTCGGCCGAGTTCGACAAGGACGCGCCAGTCACACTGGAGGGCAAGGTCACCAAGATCGAATGGATCAATCCCCATGCCTGGATACACCTGGACGTGATCGGTGAAAACGGCGAGGCTGTTGCCTGGATGGTCGAGGGCGGCACACCCAATACACTGCTGCGAAGTGGTATTCATAAAAACTCATTGCCCATCGACAGCGAAATCATCGTTCGCGGCTACCGGGCCAATGACAAAACCTGTGAACCGGCCTGCAAGGCCAACGGCCGCGATCTTACTTTCGCCGATGGCCGCAAGGTGTTCATGGGCTCATCGGGCACCGGTGCGCCACGTGATGGCGCCGACCCACGAGACCGCTGAGCGTGTTCGTCAACAGCATGTCCGTAAATCAAATGATCTACGATTTTGCTGTGTGGCTGGATACGCACAGCCCCAGTACAGCCCTGCACGAATCCTTCTACATGTACAACTGGATAGAGAGCACGCACGTACTGGCACTGATGATCAGCCTTGGCATGTTGTTCCTGATCGACTTGAGAATGCTGGGACTGGCACTGCCGGACATTCCCGCGTCGACACTTGCCCAACGGCTGAGTCTGCCCATGCTGGCGGGTTTTGGCGTCATGTTCGTTACTGGCCTCATGCTGTTTTATGCCATCCCCGTGCGCACCTCTCAGAGTCTCTGGTTCCGCATCAAGATCATACTGTTAATCGCGGCAGCGATTAACGCTTGGCTGTTTCATCGCCGTCTGCGGGCGGCGGGCGCAGATTGGGATACGATGCGAAAAGCACCGCGCCCACTGCAATGGGGGGCAGGATTGTCCCTGTTATTCTGGGCGCTGATCGTAATCTGCGGGCGCCTCATCGCCTACGACTGGTTCGATTGCAGAACCTCACCCATCGAGCCCATTGCCAGCGTGGCGGGCTGCCTCATTGATCAGGCGCAATTTTGACATACGCAGCCGCGAGACCGACACGATGAGCGCCTTGGCGAAATACTACTACCCACGATCTCTCGCCGTAATTGCGCTGCTGGGGGCGGGCCTGTGGCTTGCACTGGGTGAGACCCGGTTGGTGTGGTGGTCCGCCCTGCTGCCCTTATTTGAGTGGATGGAGAGCACCGTCTTCGGTGTCATCGGACAGACCTGGGGTGCAGCCTTTGCCACCGTGCAGGCAATTCACTTGCTCGGCATGGCCTTGCTGGGCGGCAGTGTGGTGGTGGCTGACGGCCGCCTACTCGGCCTGCTGCTTACCGATTCGCCCGCGTCGGAGGTGCAGGACCAATGCCACCGGTTGTTTATCTGGGCGCTGTTTTTGACCATCGCGACCGGCATTTTCATGGCCTGCGGCGTAGCCATCAAGATCTATTATCTCAATGTCTTCTGGTACAAGATGCTGGCACTGTCCGGGGGCGTCGCCTTCGTCTATGGAATCCGCCGTCCACTGCTGCGACAGGGGCTGGACTCTATTCATCCACGCATTGTGAAACTGGTCGCAGTGGCGTCACTGATGCTGTGGTTCACTGTAGCGGCTACTGGTCGCTGGATCGGTTTTTCAGGCTAGGGTTTTCAGATGAAAGAACCGCCATCCCTACGGAGCAACAAAGACACACAATTGGCCGCCCTGCTGGCGAGTGCCGCCGTGATCGGTAGTTTTGCACTTTACTGGATCATCCAGATACAAGCCGTAAGGGAAATGCTGGCGCTGGCCTACGGCTGAGCCAAGGTTCCCGGCCTCACCGTGGTTTCGTAATGGAATTCGCGATCATCACGGTACTCAATCGCGCCGGTGTAAAAGCCCGCCGTCTCCAGCGTCACCTCGACCGCAGCGGCACCACGGTTTTGCCAGTACCAGCCGTGCACGCCGTCAAACGGTGCAGAGTAACGCCCGCCTGAGACACGCAGCCGGCCGCTGGCAAAACTTTCTGAATAGCCGGGCGCCGAGCCATCTGGCTCGGCGTGCATGTCGTACACCACGTCGTCGCCTGCCTGCCAGTGAAACAACAGAGTCGCGCCAGCCGTCAGGCGATATTTATACTCCACCGCTTCGAACGGCTGTAATTCAAATACAATGCGATCTGTGCGCCAGGGCTCGGACTGCAATCGCAGCGAATCAATATCGTTATCCGCCATACCCACGAGTCCCAGAGCGGCTCCACTGCCCAGCGGATCCCAGCCGTACTCTGCGGGCAGCACCAGGGCAATCAACACCACAACCGCTACGAACAGTGCGCCAGCACTTGCTTGCAATATGCGACGCCTGTCGCGCGATACGCTCATGTCAGCAGGTATCCGGCAAGCTGATTACCGGCAAGCAGGAAGCCTGCACACATCACCACTGTGTTGAGAGCAAAGGCTTGCTGCCGGAATCGAACCGTGCCGCGCCAGCGCAGCAGGAACAGCAGTATCAGTGCAAGAGCCGCCACCTGACCCAATTCCACTCCTGCATTAAAGCTGAGCAGATTAACCAGCATGCCGTTACCCGTATTAATGGTGCTCTGTAATTTAGTGGCCAGGCCGAGGCCGTGGCAGAGGCCGAATACGAATACAGCGATTCGGGGGTCCGGCTCGATACCGAGGACATCCCGGAACCCGCCCATATTTTCAAACGCCTTGTACACCACTGACAGGCCGATAATGGCATCAACCAGATGCTCGTTCACCTGCCAGTCCGCCCATACCCCCAGCATCAGTGTCAGGCTATGACCAACGGTAAACAGCGTGATGTATAGAACAATGTCCCGCGGACGGTAGAGGAAAAAGATGATGCCTAGCAAAAACAACAAATGATCGACCCCGGTGAACATATGCTTTGCACCGAGGTAAAGAAACGGCACTCCAGCAGGACCTTCAAGGCCCTGCACAAAAGAGTTGTTAGCCGCGGACAGGTCGTGGGCAGCGACACCGGCAGCCCACAGGAGCAGCAGGCAACAGACCACAGTCACCTGTCGCTCCGTCGTCACCGTCCGTCGTCCTCCCTGATCCAGTACTGGGCGTGACAGGCCTTACATACCTGGAATATTTGACCGCCCGCATCAAACAGGCCGTCGGCGTCCTGCGCTTCACTGGCCTTCAAGGCCTGTTCACCTGCGCTCACCAACGCCTGCGCATACTCCTCCCAGTCCTTACCCATAGAACGCCCGGGCAACATCAGCAGATTGCCTGCCTCACTCAGCGTGATAGCCGCGGCAGACACTGACTCCCAGCCCGCACTCGTCGTCGGGGCCAGTTCCTGGCGACCCTCAGCGGTGATGATCGTGCCGGCGGAATCCCATATCACATCAGCCGCGGGATCCAGTATCCATGTCATCAGCTGCTGGGGGTTCGCTACGGGGCGGTATGGTGGGTCGGTCGCCTGCAAGCTGTTTGGCTTACCGCAGGCTGCCAGCAACAGGATCAGGCACGCTAGACTCCAGCGTCGGTGCCTGCGTCTGTTCGCTCTATCCTTCAGTCTCGTCAAAACCATCGCCTGTTTCCTGTCATACCATTGCCGATAATACTCCACCCCTGTCTGTCAAGGCAGCTCAGCCTCGGAGGAGGGTTGCTCTGCCTCCGGCGGTGACTGTCCTGAGGCCGCTTGCTCCTTCAAAAGCGCCCGACCTATCGCCTCTGCCAACACCCGATTCCGGTCTGCCTTGCGCTCTTCAATCATCTCAGAACGCGCTTCATCCACCCCCGCCATAAAGCGCGCGAGAAACTGTGGGTCATCACGATGCAGAAGCGCCGTCAGAACTGGATCCTCGGTATCCCGCATCCATGCCTCCAGCGCTCCGCGCAAGCGCTTCAGCTCACTCGTATAATCCGGGTCTGCAATCAGGTTCACCAGGCAATCAGGGTCCACCTGCACATCGTAGAGCTCTTCCGGCACACGGTACTGCAGTAGATGCATTCGGTCCGCCAATTCTTCGACCCCGGTCGAAAGCTGCAGCATACGCTTGTAGGTCAGGGTATGTCTGGTTGCCGAGGACATAACCCGTTCGCCATCCGACCAAGGGTTAAAAATATAAAGATAACGCCCATCCTGAATCGCTCGCATGGGCGCACGCTGTCCGGCAGAGTTTTCATTGTATTCCTTGATGACATAGTCCCAGCCTGACTGCTCAGCCCCTTCCAACAAGGGCAGGAATGAACGGCCTTGCAATCCGGCAGGCAGATCTATGCCGGCGGCCTCGAGGAGCGAGGGCAGAACATCTACGGCTGAAACCATGTGCTTCGTATCTACCTGACGCGGCGCGATTTTGCCCGGCCAACGAAACACCAGTGGCGTCCGCGTACTCTGGTGATACAGCTGTGTCTTGGCAAAAGGGAACGGCATACCATGATCGGAGATAAACATCACAAGGGTCGACTCCGCCTCGCCGCTTTGCGCCAGGGCGTCCAGTACAAAACCCACCGCGTCGTCGGCCCGACGCACCGACGAGTAGTAATGTGCCAGCTCCTCTCGCACAATCGGATCGTCGATGAGAAAGCCCGGCACCGCTACCTCGTCAGGGCGATAGACTCGGGAGGGCGCAAACGCATCATTAATGGGACTACCGTGTTTGTCCAATCCATAAAAAGGCACGTGGGGGTCGGAAATATTGATCAGCAATGCAAAGGGTTTCTTCGCCGCACGGGCGGCGCGGATACCCTCCAGAGTAGACACACCATAGGAGGCAGGATCCTTACGCTCATGTGTCGCATCCAACACTTTGTCCCATTGATAGGGGACGTAGGGTGTAGAGTTCCTCACCTTGCCACGAATTGCGGTGAAATATCCGGCCTCATGCAACAGGCTTGGCAGGGTCGGATAGTCAGCGTCCCATATGTGATAGAAACCCTCCACACGGCTTGTGTGCGGATAGAGCCCCGACCACATCACATTGCGCGACGGTGCACAATTAGCCACCTGCACGTGTGCTCGCGTAAAGCGCAAACCCTGCTCCGCGAGCTGATCAATATTAGGCGTCGTGTCCGCTACGGAAGACCCAAAAGCACCAACCGAGCCCGCGCTCATATCATCAACGGTAATCAACAGAATATTGGGTCGCGCCGCCGCGTCGGACCCGTTAGCGGATACAAGCAGAAGTACGACCAAAAGGCCGGCAAAGAAACTGCGGATCGAAATTTTGAGCGAACTAGTCATCATCTCCATCATGACATCCAAAAGCGGACCATGCCACGATCACACCGAGTTGAAAAAATGCACAGCACTGGACGATCTCATCAATCTAATTGCGAGAGTCTGACTCCCACCCTGCACGTTATCGCCTCATCAGCACAGATTTTTATGGCTACACAGAACCCCATCGCCTTCTCGAGTGCTCGATGGAGACAGCCCGCATCCCATGAGCCCTGATGCTTACTTGCTGTTCTGTCGGGATCGAATCTCTTCGCGGGCTCAAACTGCACCGGATACTCTGGGCGTAATCCTGCCCTGTAAGCCTGAAGCTTAAGCGAAAGACAAAACCCTTGCCAGCGCTCTATAAACTGACGGCGCAGACTTAAATTCCGGCGTCGCCCCGAAAGCGTCTCGTGGCCGCGCACCAAAGCGGTGAGTTAGCGGCGTGCGCGGAATCACCGCCGTACTCTGAGCCAACCTTTTAGTCCAAAGCGGCCGGACCCGCAGTAAAGTCCGGTGCGGCGTAAGTATCCCGTTGATACGGATGAAGAAAAACAGCCTGATTTTGCTCAAAATCCAGACCCAGGGGCACTCATGCCGAGTGATCAGCGGCTCATACAACTAACGAGAGTGTGTTCTACCCTAGCGCTCCGCAATTTGATCCGACAGGTGAGCGTACTGTTCTCTCAGCTCACGCTTCAGGACTTTTCCAATAGAGCTTTTCGGTAGATCATCGACAATCACCACGTGCGCAATACGCTGGGCTTTTCCCAGCCTTTCGTTAGCCCACTCCCTGAGCGAACACGCTGAGACCTTTGCCCCCGGCTCAACCACTACGATTGCCAATGGCGTCTCTCCCCAGGCCTGACTGGGCAGGGCAACAACGGCCACTTCATGTACAGCAGGAGACTCGAGCAACACCAGCTCGAGGTCAGTCGCATAAATATTGAAACCGCCGGAAATAATCATGTCCTTGCGCCTGTCTGACAGAAACAACCACCCCTCTTCGTCAAAATGACCAACATCTCCGCTCTTGTAGTAGAGCAGGCCTTCGCTATCTCGCCAAAGCATATCCTCGTTAGCCTCTGCGCGATTGTGATAACCCTCACTCATACTCGCCGATCGCCCGACGATTTCCCCGACCTCTCCCACCGGCAGTTCATCGCCCTGCTCGCTAATCACCTTTAGAATAGAACCCGGTATAGCGGGGCCAACAGAATCCAGCTTGTCCTGTTCGCGAGCGACGCTCCCAACCAACAGCGTACCGACCCCGCCCTCGGTCAGGCCGTAAAACTCGATCAGCTCACTGGGGAGTCGGTCGATAACGTCGCGCTTCAATGCCGCACGTAACGGAGCGCTGGTGCTGAAGGTGAGCTGCAGACTGGAGAGATCGTAGTCATCAAAGTTCTTTACTCGCACGATCCGGTCGTACTGTACCGGCACCAGCATGGCATGGGTGACACAGTGGCGCTGAATCAGATTCAGCGCGCCCTCGGCGTCGAACTTGGGCATAATGACAAGCGTCCCCCCGCCACACAGCGTCGGCCACCAGGTAGTAATCGTGGTGTTGGAATACAACGGTGTCGAAATCAGAGTAATTGCTCCGGGGCCCAACCCCAACGCCATCAGTCCGGCTCCGAGCGACTGACGAGTGCGGTGACTATGGACAATCCCCTTGGGCACGCCCGTAGTACCGGAACTATAAATGATGTTGAATTCGTCGTCGCCGGATAGCGTCACGCCCGGCGCTTTCGAAGATTGGGGGGACTGCCAACTTTCCAGCAACTGGAACTGCGCATCGCAAAAATCGAACCCTATCAAACCGCCCGGCAATATCTGAGTCTGTTGTGCAAGAAATTCACCGGACAACTCCAGCATCTCCTGCGATAAAATGAGCACCTTTGCGCTACAGTCACGCAACATCATAAGCAGACTTCGAGCAGTGATCATCGATTGCAAAGGCACTGCACAGGCGCCAACCACCAGCGTGGCAGCAAACACCTCGGAGTAAGCAATACTGTTGCGTGACAACATAGCAACCCGGTCGCCGCGGCTAACACCCAACGCTCTCAGCCCGTTGGCGATACGGTAGATGCGGTCTATCGACTCACCCCAAGTCACTATCCGCTCACCCTCCATCAAAGCGACGCAATCGGGCTGCGAAACGCGCAGCTCACTCAGCAGCGCCGGCAGAGAAGCAGCCTCATCGAATGGCACCTCTACTCTGCCGCTAATAACAGATTTTCTCATTATCATCCCCGCAGAAATCCACACGCCCACTGTATCGTGGTATCCGGAGGCAGTCGCAATAGTGCCCGGCCTCCCTGACATGCTACCCTGTTAAGCAAAAGCCGTCCGGCATAATCGACAATCTGGATATTCGATGCACCGATCTTCCCTCCCTGGTCTTTTTTTGTGCCTGGCCCTGCTAACCAAACCACTGTTCGCTATCGCGGTCGATCCGCTGAACGCACTGATTCTCACTACGCCAGGCGTGTACCACGACTACCAAAAACAGACATGGATTTTGGCTCATCGTATCTCCGAACAAGCCAATATACGCTTTGATGTTTCCCTCGCCGAACTGGATCGCTGGAAAAATACCGACTACTCAGCCGGCTACGATGTACTGATTTACAACCTGTGCCTGGCTGACAACCAGGATGCCAAACTGATTGCCAACATGCGCAGGCAAACCGAAGAGCTCGGTGTACCCGCACTGCTGATCCACTGCACCATGCACTCATTCCGTAATACGGACCTGTGGTGGCCCATGTCGGGGCTGCAGACGGTCGCCCATGAACCACTGGGAACCCTTACACTGAAAAAAGTCCGGCAGCACCCGGTGCTCACAGACATCTCCGACAACTGGGTGTTGTCGCACGATGAGCTGTATTCCAACCTGGCGTTTGAGGGCGAGGCGCTGCTTACGGCAACAGGACTGGACGGACAACTTCACGTTACCGCCTGGCTTGCCCGCCCGGGCGGCACCCCCGTATTTGGCACCACGCTGGGCCACAGCGAAGAGACCATAAAAAACCCCCATTTCCAGCGACTGCTGGCCAGCGCGCTTCTGCATGTCACCGGCAATTTATCCCCCGATGGGAAACCCGTACCGGGCATGGAGGGCGACCCCGCCGGCATGGATATTTTTGAAAACTTCTCCGCTCCCAGGGGTGTCAAGTTTCTCCGTGAGGAGGGACTGGCCTGCACCTACCGGGAACTCGCCATAGCGGCTGGACCCTGCTACCTCAGCTGTATTCTCAATCCCCTTGAGTGGGGGGCAGAAACAGCGGCCTGCAAAACGGCCTGCGAATCGAAGCTGCCCTCCACCAATGTGCTCATCCAGCGCTGCACACCATAATTGCCATTGTTATCGGCTGCTATAAAGGCCTAGGCGCGGCACGGGGGCCGGCGCCAACAGGTGGCAGGTTTCGTTTGCCGCGGCCAAGGCGAGACACTAACGCTAACCTGTCTGAAATAAATAAAATCAGGCTTGACTGTTTTATTTATTGCCACCATACTTCAAATCCACTCCCATTCGACCATGAGGGATAACCCGTGACCGCACCCACAGCTAACGACAACCGTCCACTGGCGGACATGACCCTGTTCGACACCGACACCCTCAAGTGCCCCTACCACTATGACAAGACGCTGCGTGACGAGGTGCCGGTCTATCAGGACCCCGAGTCCGGAGTTTTTATCATTTCGACCTACGACCTGGTTCGCCAGGCACACAAAAACGATGAAGTCTTTTCCAACGAGTTCACCCTCGCTCTGGGTGCCGCAGGCAAGCTGGATGACGATGTTGTAGCCGCAATGAAGGATACCTACGACCTCGGCAAGGGCACTTTATTAACTGTCGACGACCCGGACCACGAGATGTATCGCAATACGGTGCGGGATTTCTTTCTGGCGAAAAATTTGCAGCACTATAAGAACTGGACCAATGACCTGGCAGAGCGCATGGTCGCAGACTTGCCCTCGGGCGAGGAGTTTTGTTTTATCGAGCGCTTCTCCCGCCCACTGCCTCTATCGGTGATCATGCACGTCCTCGGCATCCCACTGGACATGATAGACCTCACTTTTAAATGGACCGTAGCCAATGTGAACGTGCTGTCACTGGTGGCGGACAAGCAACAGCTACTCGCAGCCCACGCGGCGGTGAAGGAAGAGTACGACTGGTTTGTCACCGCGCTGGACGACAGGCGCGCCAACCCGCGTGATGACCTCCTCAACCTCATTGCCCACGCCGAGGTTGAAGGCCGTCCGATGACTATCGAGGAGCAACTGGGCCACTGCACCCAGTTCCTCGTAGCGGGCAACGAAACGACCACCGCAACTCTGGCTGAAGGTATTCGCCAGCTGTGCCTCAACCCGGAACAGGAGGCCGCGGTGCGCAACGATCCTTCCCTTATCCCCAACCTGGTGGAGGAGACCCTGCGCCTTGCATCACCCACGTCGAACATGTGGCGCATGACCAAGAAGGACCACACTATGGGCGGTGTAGAAATACCCGCCGGCAGCATGGTGCTGTTAAAATACTTTTCCTCCAACCACGACGAAAACATGTTTGAAAAGCCTATGGAATTCGACGTTACCCGAGGCAACGCCAAGCGGCATATCGCCTTCGGTTTTGGCACGCATGTGTGCATCGGGCAGCACCTGTCGCGTCTCGAAATGATCGCCGCCTGGGAGAAAATCTTCGCAGGCACCAAGGGCATGCGGCTGGCAGGCGACCCTTCGGAATTGGAATACATGCCCAATATTCTGCTGCGCGGTCTCGAGCGCCTACCGGTTATTTTTGAGAAGTAATAACAACTCGCGGCAGCGATCTCCTGCCGGCGTATGATGACGCGGGGACCACAGTATTCTGTGCGCCCCTGCCGCGTTATGTGGAAATGAATGCACCCACGTCCTTTCGACAACATCAATCAACGACAGTTGAATCAAGATATTTTCGACGTAACCAGTGTGCCGATGGAACCATTGATCATGGTTGGCTTGAGTTGAGTTGAGTTGTGTTGTGTTGTGTTGTGTTGTGTTGAGAGCCAATGTAAATAGCTGTAATCGGTTTTCCCAAGTACGTTACACTTCTGGCTGACCGCCAGAAAAAAGCTGCGCGGCCCGAAGGATAAACCGCAACGAAAACGATAGCTGGCAGCAAGGGAGACCACATGCTTTCGACTCTACTCAAATTATCCAGTCTGCTGGTCTACCCCCTTACTCTTTCCCTGTTACTGGGCTTTCTGGGAATGCTGGTTTGGCGACTGGGTTTAAGGCGCACCGGGGCAACTACTGTATTCGGGTCACTGCTTTGGCTCTATGTTTGCTCAACCGCCAGCTTTTCCTACCTGCTCATAGGCAAGCTGGAAGAAAATTACCCTTCCCAGCCCATGTCAGAGATTCCGCGGGCAGATGCTATCGTCCTGCTTGGTGGCGCACTGCGTGGCGATTCCGCTATGGGCATATTACCCGACCTCAACCAGTACGCCGACCGCCTGGTACATGCAGTAGCGCTCTACAAGGCGGGCAAGGCTGACTATATAGTGCTCACCGGGGGGTCCGCGCCCGGGGCGCGTTCTGAGGCGCGTCTGATGCAAGACGTATTGGCGGTCATGGGTGTCCCCCCAAGCGCGCTCATACTCGAAGAACAGAGTAAAAATACACATGACAACGCCGTAAACAGTGCCGCTATCCTGAAGCAGCGGGGCATGCAGCGCATACTGCTGGTCAGCTCGGCATTCCATATGCGCAGGGCGGACGCGCTGTTCAAACGCCAGGGCCTTGACGTAATACCCGCGCCCACCGACTACCAGCAGGTTCTTATCACCTCCACACTGCCTGCGGGCATTCCAGGTGTGAAGAATCTGTCCCGCACCACCGAGGCGCTGCACGAATTCGTAGGGTACGAGGTTTACCGCATGCGCGGCTGGCTATAGCCGGACAATGCGTAAATGCGGAGCGTCAGGCCAAACTTATAGAAGGCCCGTCTGCAGTTAAGCAGATTGCACCGAGCCGGCGCCGCACAATCAGAGTATAAAACGCACACCGAAACGAAATTTACGGCCCGGTGCAGGAAAACCTACCGCGCTTTCATAGTCCTCATCCAACACATTGTCAGCAGAGAGCTGCAACTCCCAGGCGGGCGCCGGCTGCCAGTGTAAGACCCAGTCGAGAACATAGTAGTCGTCCAGTTCTTGCGTGACTTCTTCACCGGTATATCGCGAAGCAGCCCACTGCTCCCCCGAGTAGCGGTATTCGAACACCGCGCCCCAGGCGCCATTGATTTGCCAGTTGCCCACTACGCTCGCGGTCCAGCGAGGGCGGCCGGTAAGCTTTGTGTCCTCGTTTTTAACATCGATATCGGTATACGTCCCCTGGGCACGCAGGCTAACATCGGCAACCGGCTGCCACGTAGTCTGCAATTCTGCACCACTGGTCTGCACCCTGCTGCGATTTACATTGCGAAAAAGCTCATCGTCAAAGTCCACCAGATCCTTGAAGTCATTGTTAAACCAGCCCGCCTCCAGCGACAGGGTATTACCAGCCTGCCAGGCCACGCTGGCATCCCAGCTCTCACCCTTCTCTGGCTCGAGTGTTGGATTACCTACCAGCCCATGCCCCAGTGCGTAAAAACTGGGTAGCTTGAATGCTTGTCCCCAGTTGGCTGAAAACGTCAGTGTATCCGTCGGCGAATAGGCTGCACCAGCCTGCCACGATGTTTCACTGTCGAAATCATCCGGCTCGTCATAACGGACACTGCCCTGTAACAACACCGAATCGAGCGGTGTGGCGGATACGCCGGTGAACACGCCCCAGGTGTCGCGGTCCAGGTCGAAATCTGTCGCGATAAGATTACCAAAAAAATCCAGATAGCCATCACTTTCGCCCTCCTCATGCCGGACGTCAGCACCGGCACTGACAGACACCCCTTCGATGAGCGCTAGCGTATTCACCCACTGCAGCTTGTCACGGATAAAGTCAGTATCAGCAGCGTTGGGCGGCACTTCACTGTAGGGGGCAATACCAGGCGAGTTATAATTTTCCTGCGCATCAAACCGGCTTGTTTGCAGGGCGCTGCGCCACCTCGAATTCACCTGATAGACCCAAGCCAGTGAAAATACCTGCTGGGTATAGTCACTTTTGTCCTGTGCATCCACACTCGCAAACTGCGGGCCGCCGCTCTGCTCCGGCCATGTTTCACGGTTACCATCAAGGTAGCGATAAGCGATATTCAACTGGTGAGCGTCACTGGGGCGCCACCCGAGACGCAGGTTTGCACTGTCGTGATCGCGCTTGCTGTTGCGCACCGGCTGACCATCATCACGATCAGTCAGCTCCACCGCGTAACTGACATCACCCACCGAGCCCAGCGCACTGGCGGCCAGGGTATAGTAATCGTCCTCACCCATCTCCGCATGAAATCGCTGACTATGCCCCTGCCCCGGGCGACGGGTAATGATATTGATGACACCCGCAAGTGCATCAGACCCGTAAATGGACGACTGCGCCCCGCGCACAACCTCGATACGCTCGACCATATCAGGGTTGAGGTTGGCGAAGTCATAACTACCCCCACGCGAGTTTGTGGGGTCATTCACCTCTACACCGTCAACCAACACCAGGGTAAAGTTGGATTCACCCCCGCGGATAGATACGGCCGTGAGACCGCCCGGACCACCTTGCTCCTCTACCAACAATCCCGGCAATGTCTTGAGCAAATCGGCTACGCTCGTCTTGTTAAGCGCGGCGATCTGCTCGTCGTCCAATATCGATACGTCGCTGGTGATGGCGGAACGCGGGGCATAGGTTCCGGTTACCACGACAGTCTCCAGCGCTGCGGGTGCTTTTTCGCGACCATCAACAAGCCCTGTGCCAGTCACGAGACAAAATACCGAAAGACTGAGTATTCCTGTACGCTTCAAAAATCTCCCCTTGTGATCGAAAAAAACCTGCTGTCTTAAGATAAGACCATGCTATCTATTAGCGCTTTCAAGCTCGCCAACCGCAAGGTTGATACTGCATACTATGCGTTACGATGCCTAACATTTTTTTCCTCGTGATCTACCTACTGTGCGCTGCGGTGCAGTATAACGACCCGGACGCGTTGCCCTGGGTAGCGCTCTACCTCAGCGCCGCTGCCATGTGTGCCGCCCGGCTGCGCAAACGACTCCCCGAATGGCTACCGAAACTGCTTTTCATCGTCAGTCTTTTGTGGATGGGAGCGCTATTGCCCAATATTATTGGCCAGGTTAGCCCACGAGACGTTGCTGCTTCGATCAGCATGCAAACGACGGCCGTTGAGGAAGCGCGGGAGATAGGCGGACTATTCCTTGTGGCACTGTGGTCCGGCATGATCGCGCTGCGACGCATCACCGCTTGATGTACCCCGGCTGTTTCAGGATTCACGAAACGCCGTAATTTTATCGCCCTTTCGATGAATTACGAGGCTATTAACCTCTCCTCCGGGCTCTGCAACGAATTCGATCTCCAGCAGTTCGCCGCCCTCTTCTGCACTGAAACGCGTCTCAGACAGCGGAGTCAGTGGTGAAGTACCGTACAATGGCACCGAAATAAAGAGTCCATCTGCCTCTTCAGTAATGGTGAGTGTTGCGAAACTGATCGCATACTCACCGACGAAAAGCCCATAGCCACGATCAAAGGGTATCGCGCGCAGTTCACTGGCTGTCCATGCCTTATCTCGCCCTGCACTGGCAGTGCGAATATTGCTCGCCACAACAATACTTACCGGGTCAGCTTGGTTGCCCCAGCTGCGCCGTAGGTACGTCATCAGCCCCGCCAGTGTCCTATCATCCATTTCCTGCAGTTGTCTGTGCCCGGGCATGACCCCGTCGAACCACTGTCCACCAACATTAACGGGGCCGCTCATACCCTGCAGGATGATGCGTCCCAACCACTCCGGTGGGCCGGTAACCCAGGACGCACCCGCGAGTGGCGGTGCAAGACCTGCAATGCCTTCACCGGACAGCCCGTGGCAAGCACCACAGCGCGGATAAAATGCCTTCCCCGCTGCCATAGTCTCCAGTTGCTCCGGGCTAAGCGGCGTAATACCCAGCGCCAACTCATCGGTTGGCCAGGTGAAGGCAGCTCGAGCTGCCATGCGCGCTGCCCATAAAGGGCTCTCGCCGCTTATCTCACCGTCGGTAAATATGGCGGGCGCGGCATCCAGATGGGCGGGCACAAAACCACTGCGGCGGGCCACCCATTGCATGCCCCTCAGCAGAGCCACTTGCTGCCACGCGTTTTCATTCTCGCGTGACGCAGCCAATGTCAGTAAATTGAGCAGGGCCGGATTGGCTGCAGCGCTTGATGCCGTGTCACCGCGCAAGCTGAGATAGGCGTTAGCCGCCAGAAACTTCAAAACAGCCCTGCCTTGAGCCGTGGCTTCCACCATCGTCCCTGCGGCCAGGTACTCCGAAAGAAAATGCAATTCTCGACCCGACACCGCACGCTCCACGGCCTGGGTGACATAAGGGCTGGCCAGGTGACTCGCAAGAAGCTTCGCAAGGGCTTGCCGTATATCGACCCGGTCCGCGAACTGACCCATGGCCAGCGCCAGTTGCAGCGTCACCGCCTCAGCCCCCAAAGTCTGCTGCGTGTGCAAGATCAGAAGATCTTCCGGGGACAGCAGCGCTGCGCCGGCACGCAGCGCCTGCACCTGCCGATGAGGGTCGTCCTGGACAGCCAACTCCAGTACAAGATCGCGCTGCAATTCATCCCTGCCCTGCAAGGTCCAGATAGCATGCAGGGCGGGCAGAGTCTCCTCTCCCCGGGCCACGGCTTCCAACGCCGTGCGGTAATCGCCTTCTCGGGTCAGCAACAATCGCTGAGCGGTATCGCGGACCCAACCATTGTCGTGGGACAACGCGCCAATGAGTTCATCGGTGGACGCCAACGCCAACTTTGGGAACGCCCGCTCTGGTTTACCCTTACTATGGCGTATGCGCCAAATGCGCCCCATACCAATAGGGGTGTCCAGTTGCCGCTCGAAAATCTGCTCGCGCAACTCGTCGGTCAGAAAGTGATCGTCCTGCACGATGCCCCGGTACATGTCTATGACATACAGGGCACCATCGGGGCCATTGTAGGCATCCACCGGCCGGAAGCGCTCATCCGTCGACCCTAAAAAATCCCGTTTTCCCCAGCGCGGGTCAGCGTATAGCTGTTGCTCCGCTGTGAGCGCAACACCCTCCTCGCGCATCGCGAACTGTGCCACGACATTGCCCGCAACCTCGGGGACAAAGACATCTCCGTGATAGCGCCGGGGAAACTGATCTCCTAGGTAGGCCACCAGCCCACTGACTCCTGTAGCCCGATTAAGCCTGCCATCTGCTCGCAAGGTATCGGGCAGGTAGGCGCGATTGACCCCCGGGTTCACCCTCACTGAGTGCACGGGAGCCGGATTGGTCAGGTTCACCCCAAGCCCCTGCAGCGGGCGCAGTCGACCCGCCTGGACCAGATCCTCCCCGGAAAATAAATCCGCCTGTAGCCACGTGGAGTTATGGTTGTACAGAAGGCGTCCCACGGCATCCCGGGTAATACCCCACTGCCCCCGATTGGGACCCCGACGCTCCAATAACTCACCGCTTTTCAGGCGCAGGGCGCGATTGGATTTGGCGTTATACAGCCAGTTGTCCAAGCCCAGCAGAAGGCCATTCTCCATGTGCTCGACAT
Source organism: uncultured Halioglobus sp. (assembly GCA_905480565.1). GTDB lineage: Bacteria > Pseudomonadota > Gammaproteobacteria > Pseudomonadales > Halieaceae > Marimicrobium. The sequence continues at coordinate 22,789 of CAJQQW010000021.1, forward strand.
TGCTCTCAACGTCGACTGCGTAGTCACCAACGCGTCGTTTCCTATCACACAATGATGCACGGTCGGGGAGTTCACATAACCACAGGTGGGGTGGCTCAGCCACCAGCACCCCTTCGTTGACAACCGCCACCGCACGGGCATTGACCAATCCGCCCAGGAACACCTCGCTGCTGTCCATGCGGCCATCCCCGTCTGTATCTTCAAGCCTAACAACCTGACCCAGCGGCGCATTGCTGTCATTGCCATAAGCATCGCGCATGTAGCCACGCAGCTCTACCACATAGAGACGACCATACTCGTCCCACGCCATGGCGACCGGCTCCTCGACGAGCGGCTCTGCTGCCACCAGCTCGATCTCAAAGCCCGGTGCAATGCGGAAAGCCGCCAAAGCCTGTGCTGGATTCAGTACAGGCGCAGGGCGCTTGTCCAGTGACTCGTAAGGCAGAGGCTCTGCGCTTTTTTCTCTTAGCGCGAACCACGCGAAATCGCCTATATCAAACCTTGCACCACAACGGGCAGGCTGAATACGCAAACGCCCGCGTTCAGACAAACCGGGATCGGCTACACGCATCACATCGACCTCACCGATCGTAACAGTGACCGCGTCCGCTACCGTCACACCGCTGACTTGATGCTTATCGGCCGGTTGCAACATCACCGGCTCCAGTACACGCTCACCGGCGGCAGTCACCAGACGGGCTTCGGCGCGGTCACGGTAGACTTTGACTTCGGCATAGCTTTCGTTTTTGCCACCCCTGTCCCTGTGATCGCGCAGACGGATAATCGTCGGGTTGTTACACGCGGGCACCGTCATCTGGATGAGCACATCGCTAAACTCACGGCGAGAATCGATAAAGCTGTCGCGTTCACCGGAGCTTCCGCCAAAACTGCTGTCGCTGAACTCCAGCCCTGCGGACGATAACCCGTGCCATTCCTGTCGGGACAATAAACTGGTTCCGGCAACACGCTGCGGTGGCAGCTCCCGAATACGGATTCGGCGCCAACGAATGACGCCCTGTTTTCCCGCGTGTACCTGCAGAGCGATAAATCCTTCCGGACTGAGACCGTCGACAATATCCGACGCGGGTATGCCGTTGATCCAGGTCCTGAGGTGCGCGCCACGAGCCTCGATCTCGACATCATTCCAGCCATCATCACGCAATGCGCCGCGAACCTCGGCTAGTCCGTCGGGCTTGGCCAACCAGCCGCGGCGGGCCTCGTCGTAAATACCACCAGTCCAGGAACGCGGTGAAGGATCGAGTTCATACTGGTAGCCGTAGACGCGTCCGTTATCCTCGCGCTGCGCCGAACGAAACTGAATGCCGGAATTACCCTTCTCCTCCCATCGCACCTGCAGGCGCAAGGAAAAGTCACGGTAGGTTTTTTGTGTGCGCAGGAACGTATTCTTACCGGGGCCATTGCGACCAACAATAGCATCGCCATCGACTGAGAAACTAGCACCACCGCCGACGCTCCGCCAGCCATCAAGCGATGCTCCATCAAACAGGGAACGGTAGCCCTCCTCCAACTGAAACGGCTCAGAAGACGGCTGCAACTGAGTCAGATAGTAACCACCACCGACCAATGCAACTAGTATAAGAGAAACAATCCTTTTCATAGAAACGCTGCCGGTCGCACCCCGTAATTACTTGGAGGGCGCAACACGTTTACCTTGTCATGCATGAGGCGCTTAAAAACCCTCAACCTGATGTACCTGCTTCCAAATCAGCCCCGGCGCTAAGCGGCGCATGATTGCCCCTATTTTCGCATCTCGCGTGGGATAAACAAAAAACTTGCCTTTATCCAGACAGGACTGGATAGCATCAATAACAACAGACGGGGCAATGGGCTCGCTCTGGTCTTCCAGCATCTTGGGCCACGCCGTTTCTCGACCCTGTTTTAACAGCGGGGTCGCGACCGCAGGAGGGCATACACAGGCGAAGCGAAGGCCCGAGTCGCGATGCTCATGATACAAGGTCTCGGTAAAGGCGCGCACAGCAAACTTGGTCGCCGTATAGGCGCCGGTCAACAGCATCGGAATAATACCCGCCATAGACGCGAAGCTGACAAAATCACCCCTGCCCCTTTCAAGCATACCGGGCAACACCGCCTGAGTGATATTTACCAAACCACCGTAGTTGATCGCCATCTGTTTGTGGATAATGGCGTTATCCTGTTCAACCAGCTTGCCGAAGGGCATGATCGCTGCGCAGTTATACAGTCGGTAGACCGGACCACATTGGCTTTCCACCTCTCGCACCGCGGCGCATACAGCATCAAAGTCAGTGATATCGACCGCCCAGCTATGTATGTTGCTGAATGAATCCGCGGTTTCAGCCATACCCTCGGTGTTGACATCAAGTAACGCCACCGTCAACCCTTGCGCCGCAAAACGCCGGGCAGCCTCGCGACCCATACCACTACCACCACCCGTAATAAGTACGGTCTCTGCTCCACTGGACATACTGTCTTTCTCCCGGTCGGATGATAATCAGGCGGCAGTATAGCGGCTCATGCTCATGTCCCAAGGCGACCAGACGCTTTTCCCGGCACTAGTTCAATAGAGCGTCCAGTGCAACAGCTAACTACTCGGACGGTACCAGATAGGGGACGACCACGCTCGCTCTTGCACAATGGCGCGGTGGTTAGCATCGCAGCAGGGCTCGTAACCCTCCGAGACTGTCTCGGGGCGCGCGCAATCTACACCCGCATTGTTGCACATGCGCTGACTCCAGCGGCAGCTAGGATTTTCCACCACGCGCGAGTAATAATACGCCGGCCGGGACGGATCGAAATCTCTGTCAGTCCACACGCTGCAAAGCTCGTTATATCCCGGGCCACTGGTTTCACAGGTCGCCGTATTAACACGGGCGCCGTTCTGCGCATTGCCCGCCACCTCGTAGACCGCCTCGTGGCGACCACCGGCTTCATCTGTCCAACCCTTGACGATCTGTATGCGCTGCAGCGG
>CAJQQW010000022.1 GCA_905480565.1 uncultured Halioglobus sp.
TTCCAGCGCATGGATACCTGGGTGCGCAAGGACGGCGGAGATAACCCTGACGCGGAGTACTACCTCGCCGCCATTGACGGCACGAACGACTATCGAATTACAGGTAATCTGGGCACAGTTCAGCACCTCAGTTTTACCGTCAACGCAGGCCAGGGTATGGAGCGCCGAAGACAGGTTGGCTATGTCAACGAGAAGGACCTGACTACCGACGAAAGCGGAAATTTCACCCTATTGCTGCACAAGTCAAAACCCAGTGAAAGCGATGAAGCGTTTGACTGGGTGCAAATACCGGAGGATACCTCAGCTATTCTGGTGCGCGCATACATAGCCGACAGAGACACTGAGCGTTTGCCGCAACTCGATATCGAGGTGGAAGGCGGCAATCCGCCCTATCAGCCCCCCAGCGACGAGGCTATGGCCGATGCTATCACCGGAACCAGCTTCGCTTTTTTTGCCCTGACCAATCTACACCGCACCGTGTTGCCTGAATTAATGGAGACCACCAACACGTTTATTCGCGCTACGCCCGAACGACTGGGAAAAGATATCGCGGCATCAGATAATCTGTACATGCTTGGTAGTTTTCAGTTGGAACGTGATGAGGGTCTGATCATTCGGGTGCAGCCGCCGGAAACCCGGTATTGGAATCTTACATTGGAAACACGCTGGCATGAAATTTACGACTACCTCTCACGGCCCACCTCTCGCACGCTTAAAGACGTCACACAAAGCGCCGATGGTTCGGTGGAGTTCCTGGTGTCTCATCAGGACACGGGGCACCCCAACTGGCTGGATACCAGCGGCCATGCCTTCGGTTTCCTCACATTGCGCTGGCTTGACGTCGATCACGCCGATGTTCCCATGCCGCAACTGGAGGTAATAAAACTGTCGTCTCTTGCACAAGCCAAAGAATTGGCCGCACCGCGTTGATCCGCTCAGACTGGTTGGAAATCGTTCAGCGAACAGGCCTCGTGAAGCGCAAGATATTCTTTGTACCCCCCCGGAAAAAGGAACGGCGCGTGGCCTGTTTCTGTGCGGTAGTAGCTATGGCAATTGGAGGCGCCCCACGAATACGTCCCATAGCGGTCTGACAGGTCTTGATTGTAGTCCCTCACAACATCGGGCCTGACCTCTATGGCACTCATTCCCGCCGCCTGTTTTTTCTCGAGCAACCGGACGATGGTATTCACGTTGCATTCGATGTTCCTGAAATAAGAGGCATTTATTGCTAATCCATTTGGCCCGGCAGCAAAGAAGTAGTTAGGGAATCCGGGGGTCGCGATACCCTTGTAGGCCACCGGCTCCCGCGCCATCTCCTGCGCCAGCTGCCGGTCGTCTCTGCCCACGACGTCGATACGGTTAAAGTCGAGTACCGAGTAACCGGTGCAATAAATAATGACGTCCGCCTCGATACGGCGCCCACTCTCCGTCACTATGCCTGTTGCATCGACCTGCTTCAGACCTTCGGCAACCAACGTCACATCGTCGCGATTGAGCGTTGGATAATACTCGTCGGACACTAACCCCCGCTTGCAGCCGTAATGATCGCGTGGCGTCACCGCTGCTCGCACTGCGGGGTCATCGATGCTCTCCCCGATAAACTTGTGCACACGGGCCTCAAACTGCTCCATACGCTTGTGATTGAGGGTAACACCCTCCAGCACCACCCCCATCATGAGGGCCTGACCTTTTTGCCAAAGCCGCAGAAAGCGCGGGAACCGACGAAATACGCTTTTGAGAAACGAAGAATATAACTTGTGGTTGCGCCGCATAATCCAGTTGGGCGTGCGCTGCAACACGGTAAGGTGGCCAGCTTGCTCGGCCACCTTCGGCACAATCTGCACTGCTGCGGCTGCTGAACCGACGATGACCACGCGCTTGCCCGCCAGAGGCACGTCATGGTTCCAGTAAGTAGAGTGCCAGTAATCGCCAATGAAGCTCTCAATGCCGTCCACCTCAGGAAAGATAGCGGTGTGCTGCCCTCCCATGGCGTTAATCACAATATCCATAACATGAGTATCGTTCTTTGCTGTCGTCAGCAACCAGGTGCCATCCTGCCGATACCGGGCCGCGGCAATATTGGTATTGAGTGCAAGATGTGACTCCAGGCCGAACTCGCGAACACACTGCTGGAGGTAGGCCTCGATCTCGGGCTGTTCTACAAAATTTGCCGACCAGTCCGGATTGGGCCGATAAGAGAACGAGTAAATATGTGCCCACAGGTCGCAAGCCAGGCCCGGATAGCTATGCAGATGCCACGTTCCACCCGCAGCATCAGATTTTTCGAAGATTGTGAAATTATCGAATCCCTGCTCCAGTAGCGCATGGCCAGCCGCAATACCGGCGGGGCCCGCGCCAATGATTCCAATACGTAATCCGGATTTTTTGTTCATGGAGTCTACTGCCTCGCGTCTTTATCAAACGGGCGGATTAGAAATCGCAAAGTGACTGTCATCATGGCTCCCCCGGGCGGAACTGAATGAAAGCATTTCCGGGAATCTGATTAACCAATCCATACCCGGAATTGAGGTAAAGCTCATCGCCTGCAACGTACACACCCCCCAAATCTATTGCGCCACCCTCGGCAAAGCCACCGTTGACCGCTGAAAATTGACGCAAGGTATCGAATGTCCAGATTTCATCGCCGCTA
>CAJQQW010000023.1 GCA_905480565.1 uncultured Halioglobus sp.
GGGCGAGGTGTTTACTTGCACCACTTCGCCGGATCCACAGGTTTGCCCTCGTGTCTCACCTCGAAGTAAAGAGCGGGGTCTTCTGCGCCGCCACTATTGCCGACTGTGCTGACGGACGAGCCTGCTGACACCCATTCCCCAACGTTTCTGGTCAGGCTTTCATTGTGGGCGTACAGGCTCATGTACCCCACCCCGTGATCGATGATCAACAGCAGGCCAGAGCCTCGCAACCAGTCGGCATATACGACTCTGCCCTGATGAATCGCCCGCACGACGGTGCCCTGCTCGGCCGGTATAGTTACGCCCTGCCAGCGCATCTTGCCCTGGTTACGGGGCTGATTGAAGCGGTTGCTTGTTTTGCCAGTCACCGGCCATAACATTTTGCCGCGGGCACTCCGGAACGCTTTGTAGTTTTCGGGTACCGCGAGCTCCGTCACCGCCTCACGAATGGCGCTCAATAATTCTTCCAGTTGCTTACGGTCCTGTCGCTTCGCCTCGAGCTTCGCGTTTTTGCCGCTGATACTTTTTGCCAATGCCTGCGTTGCTTTTTTGCGCTGTGCCTGTGCAGCGGTTAGCTCGATCTGTTGTTTTTGCAGTGCGCGGCCGCGTCGCTGCAGTTCCGTGAGACTGACATCGATGCGGCCCTGTAATGCTTGGAGTTGGCGCAGTGCGTCCCGGTAGTCTTCCAGCAGTGTATTTCTTGCTGTTAATAAATAACGGTAGTAGGCCAGCGAGCGTGCCATAGCGTGCGGGTCTTCCTGGTTAAGGAGAATTTTGAGTTGTCCCTGACGGCCCATTTTCCAGGCACTTCGAATCTCTTTCGCAATACGGTTTCTCTGTTTATTCAGCGCCGCCTGCTGTTCCGTGCGATCTGCCTCCAGGGCCGATAGTGCTTCTTGCTCCACTGTCAGCTCGGCTTTGTTTTGATTGATATTCCGGCTTAGTGCGCCCAGATCGACTTCCGCATCACGTAACTGCTTTAGCAGTTTGTTCTGTCGGTTAGTGGCGCTGGAAATATCCTCGCTTATTTGCGTAATCTCTATTTCCAGTTGTTCGAGTTGCTTGCGCGTGTCGTTTTCAGATTGGCCTAGAGCTTCATGTGCCGCGAATAAAAGTGCGAGGAAAGCCAGAATGGCGTGACAGAGACGGTTGCAATGGGTTTCAGGCATTACCTTGTCCCCCGGAATAACCGCACTGGCAGCTTAGGCGCGCTCGTTAAGCAGGCTGTTGCCTGTCATTTCATCGGGCTGTTGCATCTCCATCATGCCGAGCAGGGTGGGCGCAATATCAGCGAGGATGCCGCCGCTGGGGTTGAGGGTGCGTTGCTTTGTTCCAAGATAGATCAGGGGCACCAGATCGGTCGTGTGCTGGGTGTGCTGCTGACCGGATTCGTAATCCAGCATTTGTTCACAGTTACCGTGATCTGCAGTGATCAATGCCTGGCCGCCGGCTTCATGAACAGCACGCTCTACCCTTCCCAGGCAGGTATCCAGTGTTTCCACAGCTTTGATTGCGGCCTCGTACACGCCCGTGTGCCCGACCATATCGCCGTTAGCGTAGTTACAAACGATCAGGTCATATTGTCTGGAGCCGATAGCACGAACCAGTTCGTCGGTCAGTTCCACTGCGCTCATTTCGGGCTGAAGATCATAGGTGACGACGTCTGGCGAGGGGATTAACCTGCGGTCTTCTCCTGCGAATTCCTTTTCGCGCCCGCCACTGAAAAAGAACGTCACGTGAGCGTATTTTTCTGTCTCTGCAATGCGGAGCTGCGTCATACCTTTCTGTGCGAGATAGTCACCTAGCACATTATCCAGTTTCTGCGGTCCGTAGGCACAGTTGGCGTCGACGTCATCTGCGTAGGCCGTTGTCATAACAAAGTCGGTAAGCTTCGGTGTAGCGGTTCGCGTGAAACCGCCGAAAGAAGAGTCAGTGAATGCCTGGGTGAGTTGCCGCGCCCTGTCGGCGCGGAAATTCATGAACAGCACGGCATCGCCATCTCCCACCGTCGCGGGGGCTTGTGTTTCGTCTGCGATAACGGTGGGCAGAACGAACTCATCGGTCTCTTTTCGTTTGTAGGCGGACGCCAGCGCCTCGGCTGCGTTCACGCTGCGGTGTTCGGCCCTGCCCTCGGTGAGGAGCTGGTAAGCAAGTTCTATCCGCTCCCACCGCTTGTCACGGTCCATGGCGTAATAGCGCCCGCATAGAGATGCGACACGACCGCAGCCCAGCTCGCTGAACAGTGCGTCGGCTTTTTCCAGCGAGTCGCCGGCACTGCGCGGCGGTGTATCGCGACCATCGAGGAACGCGTGGAGATAGATGTGTTTGGCGCCTCGGTCAGCGGCGAGCCGGATGGCGGCAAAAATCTGCTGCTCATGACTGTGCACTCCGCCCGGTGAGAGGAGTCCGAAAATATGAACAGCACGACCGGCCGCAACCGCGTTGTCGATAGCGCGAGTATAGGCCGGGTTCTCTTTAAAGCTGCCATCGCGAATGGCCTGGTCGATTCGCGAAATGTTCTGGTAGACAATACGGCCAGCGCCGATGCTCATATGGCCGACTTCTGAATTGCCCATTTGCCCAGCGGGTAGACCCACGTCCTCTCCCGAGGCGGATACGAGCGTGTGAGAGGTGTCGCGCCACAGCCGGTCCCAAACCGGGGTATTGGCGTTGGCGATGGCGTTGTCACGGCGATCTTCGCGGTGCCCCCAGCCATCGAGGATAACGAGTACAGTAGGTGTTTTTTTATTGGCTTGATTCATGGCTTGATGATCGGTCTGAAGGCCCGGGTAATTGCTACAGTGCGCCATTTTACCCTGTCTTGGGCGAGCGCGCATTGCGGCTTGCATGATGGCCGGGCGGGACTGGCTGCACCCCGGTATAGCCTGTATACTCAGCGTCCGGCGACTGGCCCATAGCAGGAACAGCGCCCGCTACCGGCCGCCTCGCGACGACAACCTTACTTATCCGCAGGAATTAAGCGCAACAGCATGGCACTATTTCTAGAATTTCTGGCGCAGCAGTGGATCCAGGTCGCCGCTCTACTGGCATTGGTCGCAATGCTGGTTTTTCATGAGTCGCGCAAGGGAGGGGCGTCAGTTTCGCCGCAACAGGCCATAAACCAGGTGAACGCCGAGGATGGTCTATTCCTCGATTTGCGTGACGCTGCAGAATTTAAGAAAGGACATATTGTAGACGCGGTCAATATCCCTGCCACCAAACTGCCCGAGCGTATGGTAGAGCTAGAGAAGTACAAGGAAAAACCCGTCGTACTGGTGTGTAAGATGGGGCAGCAATCCGGCGCTGCAGGCAAGCAGCTGCGAGCCGCGGGCTTCACCCGGGTGTCGAGGATGGCGGGTGGCATGATGGAGTGGGGCAACCTGCAGCTGCCGGTGGTTTCTTGAGCACGCCGTATTTTAGTCCTGACCTGCCGAGTTTGGCATGACTGCGCCCATAACACTGTACACGACCCAGCGCTGCCCTTACTGCCTGCGCGCAAGAGCACTGTTGGATAAGAAGAGCGCTGCCTACCATGATATCGCGGTGGATGGTGCACCTGAATTGCGGCGTGAAATGATGGAGCGCAGCGGTCGCCGCACGGTGCCGCAGATCTGGATAGGTGAGCAGCACATCGGCGGATTCGATGATCTTTACCGGTTGGAAGTTGCCGGCCAACTGGACCTACTTTTGGAACCGGATACTGGTTCCTGATTCATTCAACTACTGGAGGATGGCGTGATGGCCGAAGAACAGGCGGGCGGTGCGCAACAGCGTCCCGAGCAGCAATTTACCATGCAGAAGATTTACACCAAGGACTTGTCCTTCGAGTCTCCCGCTACCCCTGCGGTTTTCACCGAACAGTGGCAGCCAAAGCTGGCTGTGGATCTCAATACGCGCAGCGGTGCCATTGACGAAGAAGGAAATTTTGAAGTTGTCCTGTCCATCACGATCACTGCGAAGATGGACGAGGACACTGCTTTCCTGATCGAAGTGCATCAGGCGGGTATTTTCCTGGTTCGTGGGTTCCAGCCTGAGGAATTGAAACGTATCCTGGGGACCGCAGCGCCCAACGTCCTGTTTCCGTATGCACGCGAGTCGATTGACTCTATTTGTATCAAGGGTGGGTTCCCGCCACTGATGCTTGCCCCTGTCAACTTTGAAGCCGTTTACCAGCAGGCCCAGGCTCAGGCGCAAGCCGGCGCGGGAGAAACTGCTCCCCACTAGGCCATGGGCACGTCTTTTATTGCCCGAACTTCTGGGTTTTGCGCTATTCCAGCCCGGGAAAGTTTATCTGTCGCAGCGCTTCATAGAGCACCAGTGCGGCGGCATTACTGAGGTTCAGGCTGCGACTGCCACCGCGCATGGGGATGCGCAGTGTGCCGCTTGGGCCCAGTTCTTCGAGAATAGATGTCGGTAGTCCACGGGTCTCAGGACCGAAAAGCAGCGCGTCTCCTTCGCGGTAGTCTATCCGATGATACGCGGTGCCACCCCTTGTCGAGGCGGCGAACACTCGAGGGTTGCCAGTCTCCTGACGAAAACGAGCCAGGTCAGGGTGAACCTGAACCTGCGCGAATTCGCGATAGTCCAGTCCCGCCCGGCGCAGTTTCCTATCCTCCAGATCAAAACCGAGCGGCTCGATCAGATGCAGGGCACAGCCGGTATTGGCACACAGGCGGATGATGTTGCCCGTATTGGGCGGTATCTCGGGTTCAAACAGTACGATCTTGAACATAGGGTATTGCATACAGGGAAGCCAGGCCCCTTTTTCTCAGATTTCGGCCTCCGAGCAAAGCTTATTTGAGCCGTAAATTTACTGTGTGTACCGTCACATATTCAGGTCTTTCATTTTTCGTGTCAGCGTATTACGCCCCCAGCCCAGTAACTCGGCTGCGTCCCGCTTGCGGCCCTTGGAGTGTTGCAGGGCCACCTCGATCATAGCTCGTTCAAACGTAGGTACGGCGTCCTGTAGTATTTGTTGCTTGCCTTGTACTAGTTCGTTACGGGCCCAGTTGAACAGTAGTTCGGGCCAGTCCGCCTGCTCGTTGGATTCTTTGGTGGGTGCAACCTGTCCTAATTCCGGCGGCAGGTCGCGCAGGTGTACCTCGCGGCCAGAGGCCATCACGGTTATCCAGCGGCAGCAGTTCTCCAACTGCCTTACATTGCCCGGCCAGTCAAGACTGGTGAGAAAAGACTTTGCCTCCGGTAGCAGGACTTTGGTCTCTTCGCCAAGCTCCCGGGCCGCCTGCTGCAGGAAATACTTCATTAGCGCGGGGATATCCTCTCGCCGTTCTGAGAGCTTCGGAATGTGTATGCGAATAACGTTCAGGCGATGGAACAGGTCTTCACGGAAGCTGCCCTGTTCAACCAGGTTTTCCAGATTCTGGTGTGTGGCCGCGATGATACGTACGTCTGCCTTAACCGGCACATGTCCACCGACCCGATAGAACTCGCCGTCAGCGAGTACGCGCAGCAGGCGAGTCTGGGTATCGGCCAGCATATCGCCTATCTCGTCCAGGAACAGGGTGCCGCCGTCCGCTTGCTCAAACCGTCCCTCCCGTTTGGCGTTGGCGCCGGTAAAAGCGCCTTTTTCGTGTCCAAACAGCTCAGACTCCATTAAATCCTTGGGTATAGCCGCCATGTTGAGGGCGATGAACGGGGCACTGGCTCTGGGACTGTGGCGGTGCAGGGCTCGAGCAACCAGTTCCTTACCTGTGCCAGACTCGCCGTTGATTAACACAGTGATATTGCTGTGAGCCAGCCTTCCAATGGCTCGAAACACCTCTTGCATGGCGGGCGCTTCACCGATGATCTCGGTTTGTTGAGGAACGTCTTCCTGCGGGGGGGCACTATCCCGGGCTTCCAATGCGTGGGCGAGCGCCCGCTGAGTGACGGCGATCACCTCGTCGAGGTCAAAAGGCTTAGGCAGGTACTCAAAGGCCCCTTTTTGATAGGAGGCAACCGCACTGTCGAGATCCGAATGTGCGGTGGTAATGATCACGGGGATATCCGGATAGCCATTCTTGATCAGGGAGAGCAATTTCAGGCCATCGGTGCCAGGCATACGAATATCGCTGATGATGACATCCGGTTGCCCGGCATCAATTTGCTGGAGCAGTTCATCTGCATCCTCGAAACTTCGGTTGGCGATGCCAGCCTGATTCAGCGCACGCTCCAGCACCCAGCGAATAGAGCTGTCGTCGTCTGCTACCCAGACCTTAGTTTGGCTGTTCATGAGTTTTATCCATAGGTAAATACAGGGTAAACCGCGTTTCTCCGGGGCGACTGTCGCACTCGATCGTACCGTCGTGCATATGCGCGATAGATTGTGCGATTGAAAGCCCAAGTCCGGTGCCATGAGCTCGGCCGGTGACCATGGGGGCGAATATGGAGGGCATAATGTCCGGGGCAATTCCAGGCCCGTTATCGATGACCTCAATGCCGCATACCAGTCTGTGTAGCGTGCCGCTGATGGTGAATTGTCTTTGTGCACGGCTGCGCAGAGTGATTTCGCAGGCTTGCAGGCTCTCCGCCGCCTGCATCGCGTTGCGCATGATATTCAGCACCAGCTGAATCAATTGTGCTCGGTCAAATTCGAACTCGGGCAGGCTGGGGTCGTAATCCCGCAGAATCATGACCCGATTTTCGGACTCGGCAGTGATAAGATTGCGCACATGCTCCAATACCTCGTGAATATTGAGGTTTTGCTTGTTCAACTCCCGAGTGGGGCCCAATAGGCGGTCGACAAGATCGCGCAGGCGATCCGCCTCGCGAATAATGACATGGGTGTACTCGGCAAGCTCTTCGTTCGGCAGCTCCCTTGCGAGCAGCTGAGCAGCACCCCTGAGGCCGCCCAGCGGGTTCTTGATCTCATGGGCCAAGCCGCGTATGACGGCTCGGCTGGTCTCCTGGGTATGGTGATAATTACCCACCCGGCTGATTCTTAGCAGGCGGTCCACAGCCGTCAGCTCCACAAGCAGGCTGGAAGATGTTTCTTCGGTCACGGGAGTAATCACAAGATCCACCAGAATTTTATGGCCTGAATGCAGGCAAAGAGTGAGGCTGCGACTCGCCCGGGTGGTTTTACTTGCCGCTGCCTGCTGCAGGTGCTCCAGCCATTCACTGGGCTCCAGCAGTAACACGCTCGCGTGCTGACCGATACAGCGCGCTTTTGACGTCTCCAGCAGTGCTTCGCCGGCCGAATTGAGTGCTGTGACCTGCAGCGCACCATTCAGCGCAAGTACGCTGGTGCTCATGCTGTCCAGTATCCCTGGATCGTTTTTCATTTCTGCCTCGTAGCGAAGTCCTGCGTGCTGTCCGTTTTGCTTGCAGCAGGGGGCAAGTGGCGCCGTTGTCTAGTAGTAGCAAAAATGGAGCCAAAACAGCGGCTTGAGCGGATTAATTTCTGTAAATGCCAGAAATTTGTGCATCCTTGGTCTGTGCAGGCCTGACAGTACACACCGTGTTGATCCGATGTGGGCCGGGAAGATTCCGCACAGCGGCATGAGAAGGCTGTGCTCAGGACCTCTGTGCACTATTATGGTGCATTAAGTAGCAGGTTCTGTCCAGTGCGGCGGAATTCATTTGCGGAAGTTGATGGACGGCCTGTGGACGTAAACCCGCACGGGGTCTGAGAGAGCAACGGTGTTGCCGCTGCGATCGAGCGCGCCCACGGTGATGTCGTGGGCCCCGCGAAACACGTTGGTAAGATCCCAGATCATGCTGGCCTGGCTGCTGCCTCTGGGTTCGCCGTTCATAAATAACTGCAGGCTCTCATGCTGCTTCAGCGCCGGTTGGATCGCCACTGTGACGGTGAAGTTGCCAAAACCGCGGGGAATGGAGGTTTCGTCGGCTGGACTGGTGATGGCGATCGCATAGGATGTCCGAGTCACTTCCGGGGCGTTCGTCCGTGACTTCAGTTCCGGAATAGCAGGCGGCGGAGGGGCGGTATTGGTGGGTTGCAGGCCTACCCGTTCCGCTGCGCGACTGTCCGCGGAGGGTGCGTCTGTGAAGACTACGTTGCCCCCACTGTCAGTCGTGCGGTAGATGGATTGGGCAGTGGCCACCGGCGCCAGCAGTGCAAGGGTAAATGCGATAATCCTGAGCATGCGGTTTCCCTCCCCTGTAATGACAACAGTAACAGAAGTTGCGTGGATACCTGAACATCCCGTCCGGTCGTCTCGCTGCAGCAGGCAGAAAAAAGGCCCGCCTGAGCGAGCCTTTGTCCCATGGGCACGAAATCTGCCCCTTACACGGTGTCTACAAGGAGTAGTACATGTCGAACTCGACAGGGTGAGTGGTCATATCGAGAGTTTCCACCTCCTCCTGCTTGAGCTCGATGTAGGCGTCGATCATGTCGTCGGTGAATACGCCGCCAGCGGTGAGGAAGCTGCGATCATTATCGAGGGCATCGAGGGCCTGGCTCAGGCTGGAAGCCACCGTCGGAATCGATTCAGCTTCTTCTGCGGGCAGATCATACAAGTCCTTGTCCGCCGCATCTCCGGGGTGGATCTTGTTCTGAATACCATCGATACCTGCCATTAGCATCGCTGCAAAGGCCAGGTAGGGGTTGCCAGTCGGGTCCGGAAAGCGAACTTCGATGCGCTTGCCCCTAGGGCTTGGCTCGTAGGGAATGCGGATGGACGCGGATCGATTGCGAGCCGAGTAGGCCAGCATGACCGGCGCTTCGAACCCCGGTACCAGTCGTTTGTAGCTATTGGTAGACGCGTTGGTAAATGCGTTCAGTGCACGGGCGTGCTTGATGATGCCGCCGATGTAATACAGCGCTTCTTCAGACAGGCCGGCATAGCTGTCGCCAGCAAACACGTTTTCCTTGCCTTTGGCGATAGACTGGTGACAGTGCATGCCAGAACCGTTGTCGCCAACCAGTGGCTTGGGCATGAATGTGGCCGTTTTGCCATAGGCGTGGGCTACATTGTGTACGCAATACTTGAGGATTTGCGTTTCGTCTGCTTTCGTAACCAGCGTGTTGAAACGCACACCAATTTCACATTGGCCGGCGGTGCCTACCTCGTGGTGATGGACTTCGATGTCCAGGCCCATCTGCTCCATGGCCGCGCACATTGCCGCACGAATATCATGCAGTGAGTCAACAGGCGGTACCGGGAAGTAGCCACCCTTAACGCCGGGACGGTGCCCAATGTTGCCTTCATCGAACGAGTGGTTGGAGGCCCACGCTGCTTCTTCAGAGCCAATCGTGTAGCCCGCACCGGACATGTCGGCGTGCCACTTGACGTCATCGAAGACGAAAAATTCGGGCTCGTTACCGAAAAAAGCCGTGTCGCCAAGACCTGTAGACTTGAGGAATTCCTCGGCACGTTTGGCGACGGAACGGGGGTCACGTTCGTAGCCCTGCATGGTGGTGGGTTCGACGATGTCGCAGCGCAGGATAACGGTCGCTTCATCGGTGAAGGGATCGAGTATCGAGGTAGAGTCGTCGGGCATGAGAATCATGTCCGATTCGTTGATGCCCTTCCAGCCTGCGATGGACGAGCCATCGAACATCTTGCCGCCTTCAAAGAAGTCTTCGCTGACCTCTTTGGAAGGTATGGTGACGTGCTGTTCTTTACCGCGGGTATCGGTGAAGCGCAGGTCGACCCAGCGTGCCTCGTTGTCTTTGATCAGCTTCAGGGTTTCGTTGGACATTGTTTGTTCTCCAGTTGGGCATTAATCAGGCCGGTTGCGCCGGCCTGTGGACATTTCCTGACGCCGGACAGAGCGGGCGGCACAGGTATTCATCAGTGTTGTCAGAGGTAGCAAAAGCTGTGCCACAATGGCGCTGACAGCAACCCTTTGAAATTCTGAAGTTTTCCACCATTTATCGCTCAGGGCCGGCGCGCTACGCACCATATTAGTGCGGTCGGGCACCAATATGGTGCATGCCGTGTCGATGCAGGTTCAGCGTGCGGTCCAGAGCAATTGTCAGGGTGGTCGTTGTTGCCGCCATCCTGATCAGACGCAGTGGTTATGGCCCCAATACAGTTCGTTGTCAAGTATTTCTCCCAAATCATCATGATGAGACAGCCGTTGCGACGGCAACTCCAGCGCCATTGGCAGGACACCTGAAAGTGGTGCTGTGCGTTATTGAGCCTGTCATTGATCTGCACTGCTGCTGCGACAGGCTGCGGTTGGAAACTGCCCCTATCGGGCCGGCGATAACATGCTTGGGAGCGGGCGCGCTGGAATTGCTGGGCATGCCCGCCCTGATCAGTTGTGGGCCTGACGAAAATAATGCGATATAACCCTGCCTGCCAGGGCCTTAACCCTGTGTGCCTGGCGCGGTATCGCTGGCATGGTTCGCGGGACACCGTGCTCAAAGGCATCCCGGCTGAAGCGCCAAGTCAGAAATAGACTGCCAAGATCACGCCCCGTCACCCCCGGATAGTGTATAATCCGCGCGCTTTTTGCCACCCCGGCTATCCCAGAGGTAAGTCCCTTGATTGAACAACTGCGCAATATCGCCATCATCGCCCATGTTGACCATGGTAAGACCACTTTGGTGGACTGCCTGCTGCAACAGTCTGGCACACTGGATCGTCGCAGCGCTGGCGCGGAGCGGGTGATGGATTCCAATGACCAGGAGCGTGAGCGCGGGATCACCATCCTGGCAAAGAATACAGCGATCGAGTGGGATGGCTACCATATCAACATTGTTGATACGCCGGGGCACGCGGATTTTGGTGGAGAGGTAGAGCGGGTGCTATCCATGGTCGATTCGGTGTTGCTATTGGTCGATGCAGTAGATGGCCCGATGCCACAGACGCGCTTCGTGACTGCCAAGGCCTTCGAGCAGGGGTTGAACCCGATCGTCGTGGTGAACAAGGTTGACCGCGATGGCGCCCGGCCGGACTGGGTGGTCGACCAGGTGTTTGACCTGTTTGACCGTCTCGGTGCAACGGAGGAGCAACTGGATTTCCCCGTGGTCTATACCTCCGCGATCGAAGGTGTGGCTGGCCTCGATCACGAGGAGATGGGGACGGACATGAAGTGCCTGTTCCATACCATAATAGAGCGCGTGCCCGCGCCTCAGGTGAATTCCGAGGGGCCGCTGCAAATGCAGATCAGTGCACTGGATTACTCCAGCTACGTGGGCGTAATCGGCGTTGGTCGAATAACGCGTGGCACGCTGTCACCCAACTCACCGGTTGTGGTTGTCGACCGGGAAGGGGATACGCAGAAGGGACGAGTGCTGCAGGTGATGGGTTACCTCGGGCTGGAGCGAGTGGATGTCGAATCAGCCCAGGCGGGTGATATCGTCTGTGTGACGGGTATAGACGGCCTCAACATTTCCGACACGCTTTGCGATCCTGAAACACCAGAGGCGCTGCCGGCCCTGTCTGTTGATGAGCCCACGGTTAGCATGACATTCCAGGTGAACGATTCGCCCTTCGCGGGCAAAGAGGGAAAATATGTCACCACCCGCAATATCAAGGAGCGTTTGGAGCGCGAGCTGATACATAACGTGGCTCTGCGAGTAGAGCCCGGTGACACCCCCGACAAGTTCAAGGTGTCAGGGCGTGGCGAGTTGCACCTGTCAGTGCTGATTGAATCCATGCGACGGGAAGGTTTCGAACTTGGGGTTTCCCGGCCGGAGGTCATCCGTCGTGAAGTGGATGGTGAAATCCAGGAGCCTTACGAGCAGCTGGTGATTGACTGTGAGGAGCAGCATCAGGGTGCGGTGATGGAGGAGATCGGCCAGCGCCGGGGCGAACTGGAAGATATGGTGCCCGATGGCAAGGGACGTCTGCGACTGGCCTTTATTATTCCTGCCCGCGGATTGATCGGCTTTCGCTCGCTGTTTCTGACCATGACATCGGGCAGTGGCATCATGACATCTGTTTTTGACCATTATGGCCCGGTAAAAGAAGCAGAGATCATTCACCGCAGCAATGGTGTTCTGGTTTCGATGGTGCAAGGCAAAACTTTAGCCTATGCCATTTATAATTTGCAGGACCGTGGCCGTATGTTTATCGATCCAAACATTGATATCTACGAGGGGCAGATCGTCGGTTTGCACAGTCGAGGCAACGATCTTCCGGTCAACCCGACCAAGGCGAAGCAGCTCACCAACGTGCGCGCGTCCGGCACAGACGAAGCGCTTACACTCACCCCGCCCGTTAGGCGCTCGCTGGAGCAGGCCCTCGAATTTATTGAAGATGATGAACTGGTGGAGGTCACGCCTGACAGCATTCGGCTGCGCAAGAAGCTTTTGAAAGAACATGAGCGCAGGCGGGCGTCTCGCGCCTAACCACATGCGTGCACTTCTGCAGCGTGTTAGTAAAGCGGCGGTGAACGTGGCGGGTGTGGATGTCGGCCGGATCGATCATGGCCTGCTGGTGTTTCTCGGTCTTGACAAGCATGACAACCGCGCTGTCGCCGACCGGATGATCGATAAACTACTGGCCTATCGCCTGTTTGCCGATGCAGAGGGCAGGCTGAATCGCAACGTGGCCGACGTGGCTGGAGGTGTTTTGCTGGTGTCCCAGTTCACCCTCTCTGCCGATACTCGTAAAGGCCTGCGGCCCTCCTTTTCTTCTGCCATGCCACCGGCGCAGGCCAGGGAGCTCTATGATTACACTCTGGATGCTTTGCACCGGCGATATTCGCCGGTAGCGGCAGGACAATTCGGGGCGGATATGCAGGTCTCGCTGATAAACGACGGCCCCGTCACGTTTCTGTTAGAGGTTCACGGCGACTGAAGCGTTGACCATTCAGCGAGTGGCCGTGCAGTACATTTGCCGATGAGAGATACCGTCTTCGAGATAGACGTCTCCCCGCGGGACAAAACCGGCTGACTCGTAGAACTCCTGCAGGTGAGCCTGTGCGCTGATGCGCACGTCGTTGTCGGGCCAGCGCGAAAGGTTGTGCTCTATGCCTCGTCTCACCAGCTCCCGGCCCAGTTGACGGCCACGGGTTTCGGGGGACACCACGACCCTACCCAGGATGCTGTCCGGGCACTGAGCGTCGGGAGAAATACAGCGTTGGTAGGCCAGCAACTGGCTACCTTCCGTGGCCAGCATGTGCAGCGCCTGTTGGTCCCTGTTGTCTGTATCGAGGTAAATGCAGGCCTGCTCCACCACGAATACGGCCTGACGCAGTTGCAGCACTGAGTAAAGTCTGTGTGGGCCCAGCTCTTCGAATGTCAGTGTTTGCCATAGCATGATATACCTCGCAGATTTTTATGAATTGCTGCACCCGCATTATCGTGTATGACGTTCTCCGGGCTGCCATAAGTTGTTACTATAACTAAAAATGAAGGATGCTCGCTTGGTGGAAGCCGCGTCGATAGTTAGCCCCGTTGAAGCGGGGCACTCTGGCCCGGTGGCGAACAGAGCAAAATAGGGGCTGTCAGATGTTTGTCAATATTGATGCACCGGACATTGCAGCATTGAGTCAGCAGTTCGGTACGTTGGTTGGCGAACTGCTGGAGGTCGTGAATATGCCTGGCCAGCTTCACGATATCGAAATTACCCCGGCGGGCAATTTCCGCGGGTTCGACGACCGCCAGTTTTACGTGATCCTTGGCGGTTCGGTTAGTGCGCGGTACCAGGGCAAGAGCATCTACACTTTGGAGACCGGCGATGTGCTGTTACCCGATGTGACCGGTGGCCTGGACACCGCTACTGCAGTGGAGTACGCCAGTGACACTGGCGCCAGCCTGCGAAGCTACCCAGCACTGGAGTTTATGCAGCGTGTTTTCGACGAGCCCGTTGCTATTCGGTTATGGACGCGACTGCTGGTCACCTACGCAGGGCTATTAACGCGGGTTGCGGCTGCAGGTGCCAATGAGCCACCCGCAACGCCAGGATTCGAGTCCTATAGCGAGGGGCAGACAATTATTCGGCAGGGCGACGAAGCAGACTATGTCTACCATATGCGTTCTGGCGAGGCGGAGGTGCTGGTGAGTGACGTGAACGTAGCAAGAATTGGTGAGGGTGAGATTTTCGGCGCAATGGCCGTCCTCACCTGCACCAGTCGCAGTGCCACGGTGCGGGCCCTAACGGCATGTGCTGTAGACAAGGTGCCCAAGGATCAGTTCACCGAGCTGATCAAGAGCAACCCAGCCACGATAAATAGTCTTATGATTGATATGGCAAACTCTATCGTGAATTTAAACGAGCAGCTGGCGGGCTCTAGCGTCAAGGCCCGGGAAGAGCGTCGAAAAGACGAGCAGTGATCGCAGCAATGGTATGGGGTTTGCCGATATCGCGCACCCCTTAAACAATATTTAACGGGCCGGAAAACAATGTCTGACATCCAACAGATGGATAGCGGTGGCACCGAGCAGGTGTCAATGAAAACTTACGCGGAGAAGGCTTACCTGGATTATTCCATGTACGTGATTCTCGACCGGGCCTTGCCCAACGTGGCAGACGGCCTGAAACCGGTGCAACGCCGTATCGTCTATGCAATGAGCGAGCTGGGACTGAAGTCGTCTGCCAAATTCAAGAAGTCCGCGCGAACCGTCGGCGACGTGATTGGTAAGTTTCACCCCCATGGAGACAGCGCTGCCTATGAAGCCATGGTGCTCATGGCGCAGGAATTCAGTTACCGCTACCCGTTGGTCGATGGGCAGGGCAACTGGGGATCACCAGATGATCCCAAGTCATTCGCGGCAATGCGCTACACGGAATCGCGACTGACGTCATACGCCGATGTCCTGCTTGGAGAGCTGGGCCAGGGTACGGTTGACTGGGTACCTAATTTTGACAGCACCATGGATGAACCTGCGGTGCTGCCAGCGCAGGTTCCCAATATATTGCTAAACGGCACTACGGGAATCGCAGTGGGCATGGCGACCGACATTCCCCCGCATAACCTGCGAGAGGTCGTCGCGGCGACGATCAAGTTACTGGGTTCGCCGAAGGCCACAGTGGCGGATTTGTGTGAGCACGTGCAGGGCCCTGACTTCCCGACCAATGCAGAGATTATTACGCCGCGGGATGAGATCGCTGCCCTGTATGAGACAGGTCGCGGTGGTTTACGTATGCGAGCGGTATGGGATACGGAAGGAGGAGATATTGTCATTACCGCCCTGCCCCACCAGGTTTCGGGATCTCGCTTGCTGGAGCAGGTCGCACAGCAGATGCAGGCGAAAAAATTGCCCATGGTGTCTGATTTGCGGGATGAATCAGACCATGAAAACCCGACGAGACTGATAATCGTTCCGCGCTCTAATCGTGTTGACCTTGAAGCCTTGATGAGCCACCTCTTTGCTACTACGGATTTAGAGCGCACCTACAGGGTGAACATCAATGTGATCGGTATCGACGGTCGTCCTGCGGTGAAACCGCTTAACCAGCTGCTCAAGGAGTGGCTCAAGTTCCGCACTGCCACCGTGCGTCGCCGCTTGGAAAACCGTTTGACGAAGGTGGAGAGGCGGCTCGAAATCCTCGAGGGTTATCTCGTCGCTTTCCTCAATATCGATGAAGTGATTCATATCATCCGCACCGAGGATAAGCCCAAGCCGGCATTGATTAAGCGGTTTAAAATTTCGGATATTCAGGCCGAGGCAATTCTAGAGTTGAAACTGCGCAACCTCGCCAAGCTGGAAGAAATGAATATCAAGACAGAGCAGAAAGATTTAGGGAAAGAACGCGATGCTCTAAAGAAAACGCTGGGCAGTGATGCACGCCTGAAAACACTGATTAAGAAAGAGCTGATCGAGGTGGCGGAGAAATACGGTGACGATCGGCGCTCACCCCTGGTCGGGCGCGAAGAGGCCAAGGCATTTAGCGAATTAGAACTTGTGGCGGCAGATCCGATCACCGTAGTCATGTCGGAAAAAGGCTGGATAAGGGCGGCGAAGGGCCATGATATCGACCCAACCAGCCTGAGTTACAAATCCGGCGATAGCTACAAGATGAGCGCCACCGGGCGCAGCAACCAGCCGGCCGTTATTATCGATTCAACGGGCCGGGCTTATACCGTCGCCTCACATAACCTGCCCTCTGCCCGCGGGCAGGGTGAGCCGGTTACCGGCCGTATCAACCCCCCGTCTGGCGCCACTTTCGAGGGTCTTATGATGGGAGAAGAGAGCATGCTTTTCCTGCTGGCCAGCGATGCGGGTTACGGGTTCGTGGCGCGCCTGGGCGATCTGCAAAGTAAAAACCGCGCTGGAAAGGCGGCGCTTACCCTGCCCAAGGGAGGGCGCGTACTGCAGGCCGCGGCGATTTCTGTAATGGACGATGCCATGGTTGCTGCAGTCTCCAACGAGGGGCGACTCCTCATATTCCCTCTGGCGGACCTTCCGCAAATGTCGCGTGGCAAGGGGAACAAGATCATCGGAATCCCCGCGGCACGTGTAAAAGAGCGAGAGGAATTCGTTATATCGGTTCAGGTGATCACGCCCGGGGATAGCCTCGTGATTCATTCCGGCAAGCGTCACCACAGCATTAAATTCAGTGATCTTCAGCACTACCAGGGTGAGCGCGGGCGCAGGGGCAACAAGCTTCCCCGCGGTTTTCAAAAGGTAGACCGGATGGATGTCGCTGCGGGTTAGTCCGGGACTCGCAGCCTTATCTTACGCCAGGATCAGTCAGGCGCTTAAGCACCAGGCGCAGTTGCCGTTCCAGCAGGTCCTGGTATTGGCCGGCAAACTCCTCAATCACAGCGTAGTCCATGACTTCCGTGGGGCGACATTCGAGACGTGTCGAGATATCAGTATCCTCTACTGCGGCGGGTGCCAGTAGAATATTCGGAGGCATGCTCGCGCAGACTGACTGTAGTTCGTCGAGAGTATGCTGCGTGTATAGCCCCGGATAGATATCATCGCCGCCGCCTGCGCCCAGCTCACTTTGTGATATTGCCATTGATAGGGACAGGGACAGCGTCATGTCTTTCTCCAGTGACTGGCACACTGTCTTGATTAGCCAGGCGCAGGAGGCTGCCCTGAATGCGGCACTGCCTGCACTGTTGTTGCCACTGAAGTAAACCGCTAGCCCGAACTGTCGCGCGACCTGCAGGTCTCCTGCATAAAAACCAGACGCAGCGTAAACGATCTGGTGAATGCGTCCGATATAAGCGTGTAGGGAATGCTCATCCAGCGTATCCACATAGTTAGCCAGACTTGTCAGTTGCAGATACAGAACAGCTGTAGCCTGATAGTTTTTTTCCTGAGGCGCCGGTTCACTGCGTGCTTGCAGCAAGTCCATTGGCAGTGCATCAATGCGCTTTTGCAACAGGGATAGCTCGTTGCCCAGCAGCGGCATTCCAGTATCTTCTTCCAGCGCAACCTTGTGAGCGAGCGCGGACATGCGTCCACCTAGGCGTTGGCCAAAATGACGACCCACACCATAAACCGCAAGGCTGAGAAGTACTGCGAGACCGAGCATGCTGATCACAAGGCGCTGCTGGGCTGCGCGGTCGTTGTCGGCACTAATGGTGATAATCACGTGACCAGCGATATCTGATTCGATACGCACCGGTTCGCTGTAC
Source organism: uncultured Halioglobus sp. (assembly GCA_905480565.1). Lineage (GTDB taxonomy): Bacteria > Pseudomonadota > Gammaproteobacteria > Pseudomonadales > Halieaceae > Marimicrobium. The sequence goes on from CAJQQW010000023.1 coordinate 17,455, forward strand.
TCGTGCAGATATCTACCCTGACTTGTCCCCGCCAGGCCCAGAACCTTGCCCTCTACATCATTAACGGCAATTACGGCGGCGGAGGAGTTGTTGATGATGCGGCGCAAAGAGGCGGAGACGCTGAGCAGGTCACCGCTTTCAAGTGCTGTGCTGACGCGCGCAGCAACTAGCCGGGCGAGAGCAGCGCCATACTCCTCTCGCAGCAGTGATTGCATGTGAGAAGTAGAGATAGCACCCAGCGCAATAAGGGCGAGACTTACAAGGAGGCATAAGCCTGCGGTAAGGACAGCAAACTGTTGACCGATACTGGATTGACGCAGACGTTTGTTCACAGTTTTTGAATGTTTAGCGAGTTTGCCCGTGACATCAGTATAAACCAGTCACATCCTGAAGTAATGGCCCGCGCAGTGGCCGGCATTTCTGGGCGGGAAGTGCTATCTTTTAGCGCTTGGTGTGAACGGTTAGAATGACCGACCTGAATAAGAATGGAATCCTGAGTGAACCATATATTACTCATAACGCTATCCGGAGATGACCAATCCGGCGTCACCGCCGGATTGACGTCAATCCTGGCTGGGCACTCCGTCAATATTCTTGATATTGGCCAGGCGGTGATCCATTCGACGCTCACTCTGGGGTTGTTGGTAGAATTACCCGTCGACACTCCCTCAAAAGAAGTGGTTGCTGCGATAAAGGCGTTCGCTGGCGCTCGTGGACTGCGCGTGGTCACAGATAAAGTGTCCGGGGATAGTTACAACCAATGGGTCGATGCACAGGGCATGGAGCGTTATATTATTACGCTGTTGGCCCGCAAGATTACCTCAGACCAGATTGCTCGAGTTACCTCGGTGATATCTTCTCACGGCCTGAACATCCAAGGCATTAACAGGCTTTCTGGTCGCATACCTATGGGCAAACTGCCGGCCCAGAGTAAGGCCTGCGTGGAATTCTCCGCGCGCGGTTCGCTGCCGGTTGCGGCAGAGTTCCGCCGCGAATTGCTTGAAGTAGCGGGAGCTCTGGATGTCGATCTCGCTTACCAGCAGGACAACATGTATCGGCGTAATCGCCGCCTGGTGGTGTTTGACATGGATTCTACCCTGATCGAGGCGGAAGTAATTGATGAACTGGCAAAAGTAGCGGGCGTGGGTGATGAGGTCAGTGCAATTACCGAGCGAGCGATGCGTGGAGAGATCGATTTTTCAGAGAGTTTTCGTAAGCGAGTTGCGCTGCTTTGTGGCTTGAAGGAGAGTGCTCTCAAGCGAGTGGCGGACGAGTTGAAGATCACAGAGGGAGCCGAGCATCTGATATCGACCCTGCGCGCCCTGGGTTTCAAGACAGCAATTCTGTCCGGGGGGTTTACCTATTTCGCGCGCCATTTGCAGGAGCGGTTGGGTATGGACTACGTTTATGCCAATGAACTGGATATCGACGATGGCATCGTGACGGGCAAGGTATCAGGTACTATTGTAGACGGTGCGCGAAAGGCAGAACTACTGCGCCAGCTGGCTCGGGAAGAAGGTATTGACCTGCAGCAAGTCATCGCGGTGGGTGATGGGGCCAACGATCTGCCTATGCTCAGTATTGCGGGCCTGGGAATCGCGTTCAGGGCTAAACCGCTGGTAAAGAAAACTGCCGAGCAGTCAATATCGACTCTTGGTCTCGATGCGATTCTTTACCTGCTGGGAATTTCAGACAAGCATCAACGTCCTTGACCAGCCCTAAATATCGCTCCATATCGAGTCAAATTCACCCTTGTTTTGCTTTTTATCATGATTTGTCAGGACGTCGCCTAGCTCCTGAATATAGCGGAATTCGAACTGCTCGAAGCCACCGGTTGCGTTCAGTTGCCGCTCTAACTGGATGCGTTGCACTCCCCGATTGTTTTGCAGGACGAGCTTCTGCCGCTCTTTAAAGCTGACCCCTGGCGTTATCAGGGTGTTGGGTTGTCCTACAATCTTGATTTCGGGTAGCAGCAACACTCTCTGCGGTGGGGAATCCTCCAATCCGTTACGGCGGATATTAGCGCCGCAGGCAATGGCCCGAGGACTCAATAGTTCGAGGCCTATGAGAGTTTTAGCATCCGGCAGTCTGCTCAGCCAGCGTATGACCGCGATGGCCCAGTCGTTTTTTTCCCTGTCTTCCTTGACCCCCACTATGTCACCCACACGGGCATCACCTGGAGATTCGTCTATCCACTCGAGACAGTAACCGTTTGCACTGGTATCAGCCAACTGCGCCTCGAAAACAGACTGTTTTTCGGGCGTTGATGCCGGTGCGCTTTCCTCTTCCATTACTTTGGTCCTGGTTGCAGTATCGAGTTCGACGCGAATTTCCTGCTCAACTTTCGTTTGCTGCTTACCGCCGTCCGCGGAACTTTCGCTTCTCCAGATATTTGCCTTATCCAGACCTGTTGAGAATGGATTTCCCTGACTGTTGAAAAGGTCATGACCGGCACTGCCGCTCGACTCTTTGTGTTTGAGCATTTGCTGCCGGAACACCTGCCTGTGGGTATTATTAAGTCCGAGGCAAATCCATAGGGGACTGTTGCAAGCGGTGCGCTTGAAATTACGCATCAGTCTGCTGCTCAGCGCTTTAATGATATGTTGCAGGAGGTTGGCAGATACGCCGGTTTCCTTGTCGAAGGTTGCTTTCTCACCGACCAGTCGCTGCTGCAGCGCGTTAAGTTCGCTCAGTAATGGCTCGCAATCCAGAGTGCGGCAGCCCGCTGTGGGCTGCTCCCGGTGCAGCGCCCGGTACTGTGGCGGTTTATCGCTTTCCAGATCGGCCAGATACAATTCCTCTCCGGTCTCCCGCTTGTTCAGGCCAATTTTTTCGCCCCAGTCGCGAGAATTGCGGTGCAGAGTGGTCAGGTCACTTTGGCGAAGCTGGTTGGGTTTACAGCAGCTGAGTAACAGCGCCTGCACATAAGCCGCTTTTATGGTGGCGCCGCCAGAGAGGGGTTCTGGTATCGGCAGACCGGTGAGCCCCTGGTATTCTGCCAGAGCATAGAGTTGGTGGTGCATTTCCCAGCACCCCTCTTCCATCGGCATGTGCAGCTGCAGTATGTAAAGAATCTTGCGCGAATTAAATAGAAGCGCTCTCTGAATTGCCTGGCAAGCGAGGCGAGCTGGGTTAGTGTCCTGTATCGAGTCCCGCTGCTTGATGGCGTGCATTGCAGTAAGAGCGTACCCCGCGGTAGTGAGTGTGCATAGCCGGTTGCCGATAGCGGCCATTGCCTTCGGTTCCGAGGACATAATCAGAGGCTGTTTGAGAAAGCGTTTGCACAGCTTGGTTAGTGCGACATCGATATTTGGGTAAAGCGCGTCTAACAGGTTGTAGCGTGTCTGTGGGGGCAAGCTTGTCCGATTCAGGTCATCAAGTGCTAGCAGTAGCATTTCAACTAAGCGGTCGGTGTCCATTATCGGAAGTGCATCGGTCCATGCCCGCACACCGTCTTCGGTGGCCGCGAACAGGCTGAGCTCGGATTTGTCCTGGCGGGGTAGCTTCAAAGTGCTTGAGCTGAGGTCTTGCATAGCACGCAATCCATGACGTTCGAGGAATGGACATCCTAGAATGTAAGAATAGCCCAATATCTAGTGGTGTCGCCACCCGGCACCTGCCAATGCTTCGTCTCGTGAGGTATTATGACGGGCACTGTACAACGTACTTAGGCAATTTCCATGGCGAACTACTCCACGAATGAATTCCGGTCCGGCTTGAAGGTCATGCTCGACGGTGACCCCTGCAGTATTTTGGAGAATGAATTTGTGAAGCCGGGGAAGGGGCAAGCCTTCAATCGCGTAAGAATGCGTAACCTGAAGACAGGTCGTGTCTGGGATAGAACCTTCAAGTCTGGTGAGACTCTGGAGGGGGCGGACGTTATCGATCGCACGATGGAGTACCTTTACACTGACGGCGAGTTCTGGTTCTTTATGGAGCCTGAGACCTTCGAGCAGTTCCAGGCAGATGCCGCAGCTGTTGGTGAAAGCCACTTGTGGTTGAAGGAACAGGAAAAGTGTGAGGTGACGCTATACAACGGCAATCCCCTGAGCATTGCGCCACCCAACTTTGTCGAGCTGGAAATCGTTGAGACTGACCCGGGCCTGAAGGGTGACACGGCTACTGGCGGCACTAAACCTGCAAAGCTAAGTACAGGTGCAACTGTCAAAGTGCCCCTGTTTCTGAGTGAGGGTGAGTATGTCAGGGTTGATACCCGCACGGGCGAATATCAGAATCGCGCTAACAAGCCTTAAATAGACGATGCAGTGGCGCCCGACCGCGAGCTTGCCAGTCCTGCGGAGACGAGCGCAACTTCTGGCAAACCTCAGAGAATTTTTTCTTGCGCGCAATGTGCTGGAGGTCGAGACGCCGCTGCTCTGCAGCGCCGGGATAACCGATCCGTCAATAGAGCCCTACACGGTCGTCACACCGACAGCGATGCGCTTTCTGCAAACTTCCCCGGAGTATGCGATGAAGCGGCTGCTGGCTGCTTTTGGCGAACCTGTTTTTCAGGTGAGCAAGGCGTTTCGGCAAGGTGAGCAGGGTTCACGCCACAATCCAGAGTTCACATTGCTCGAGTGGTACCGCCCTGGCTTCGATTACCACAGGCTTATGGATGAGGTAACACAGCTGCTGACTTCCTGCCTGTTACAAAGGCCGGTTAGAAAAATAACTTACCGCAGCCTGTTTCTAGAGCAACTCGACACCGATCCTTTTACCGCAAGCGCTAGCGAACTTGAGACACTGGCCCATAAGCACCTGGACCCAGGCGGCCTGTCAGGAGACAAGGATTGCTGGCTGGACTTGCTGATGAGCCACGTGCTGGAGCCCGATTTAGGTCGAGAGAGCTTCTGTTTTGTCTACGACTATCCGGCATCGCAAGCTGCGCTGGCCCGTATTGAGACGGAGGGTGGTATGGATGTTGGCAGGCGCTTTGAGTTATATGTCGATGGCCTCGAATTGGCCAATGGCTATTGGGAACTCGCGGATGCGGCGGAGCAGCGTCGCCGTTTTGAGGCGGATAATGTGCGTTATTCAGAACAAGGATTGCCAGGCCGCCCGGTCGACGAGCGTCTGCTTGCGGCACTCGAACATGGCATGCCCGCCAGTAGCGGGGTAGCACTGGGTATCGATCGCCTTATGATGCTGATTGTGGGTACCCGCGAGATCCGCGATGTACTGGCGTTTGACTGGGGGCGAGCCTAGACTTTGACAGGCCATAAATAAAGCCGGCGCAAGGCCGGCATCGTCGATCCAACAAAAGACTAATCAACCACTGAATTCGCGCACCAGTCCACCGATAGATTCCTTGGCGTCACCAAACAGCATGCGGGTATTTTCCTTGTAGAACAGCGGGTTTTCGATACCGGCAAATCCTGATGCCATGGATCGCTTCAGCACAAACACTGTGCGCGCGCTGTCCACGTTAATTACAGGCATACCATAGATGGGCGAAGACTCTATTTCCCGCGCTGCCGGGTTAACTACATCGTTGGCGCCAATGACGATCGCCACGTCAACGGTTTCCATACGAGGGTTAATCTCGTCCATTTCCAG